>CAZBJS010000042.1:3339-5491 GCA_964492295.1 uncultured Gammaproteobacteria bacterium | reverse complement strand
TCGGACATTCACATTGAACCGAAAGAAAATGAATCCCTTATACGTTTTCGCATAGATGGAGTCCTCCATGATGTTCTTGTCATCCCGCGCAATCTTCATGAACAAATCACCACCAGAATCAAAGTGCTCTCCCGTCTAAGAACGGATGAACATCTCAGTGCCCAAGACGGCAAAATGCAGGCAAAGCTTCAAGAGGAAAATCTTGACATTCGTGTGTCAATTGTCCCGATTGTCGAAGGAGAAAAAGCTGTATTGAGACTGCTTTCCTCGCGCTCTCGCCAATTTTCCCTCCAAGATCTGGGTATGTCTGATAAAGATCTTGCCAAAGTCCGAAAAGGGTTTTCAAAACCATATGGAATGCTCCTGTCTACAGGCCCCACCGGAAGCGGAAAAACAACCACAATTTATGCAGTCCTCAAAATTATCAACACACGGGAGAAAAACATCGCCACTATTGAAGATCCGGTTGAGTATGACATCGAAGGTATTAATCAGATTCAGGTTAATCCCAAAACCAATCTGACTTTCGCCAACGGCCTCAGATCAATTCTGCGTCAAGATCCGGACATTATTTTCGTCGGAGAAATAAGAGACGAAGAAACAGCATCGATTGCCATCAATTCGGCAATGACCGGTCATTTGGTTCTTTCAACTGCCCATACCAATGACGCTGCCACCGCTCTGCCTCGTCTTATTGACATGAACATCGAGCCGTTTTTGATTGCCTCAACCGTCAACACCATCATCGGCCAGAGGCTTGTGCGCAAAGTTTGCGACAAATGTAAGATCTCCCAAACAACCACTTCCGGGGAGCTCGCCAAACATGTGCCCGAGGAAATTGTTACAAAATATTTTGGCAAAAAGAAGGAAGTAAGAGTCTATCGGGGAAAGGGCTGTCCGATTTGTCATTCAACTGGATACATTGGCAGAATAGGGGTATTTGAGGTCCTGGAAGTATCAGAGGCCATCAGGCATCTAATCACCGAACGTGCCAATGCCGACGTAATCCGCCAAAAAGCCCAAGAAGAAGGTATGACCACGATGATTGACGACGGTTTTGACAAAGTCGAAGGGGGCATTACAACTGTCGAGGAGGTCTTGCGGGCAACTACAGAATGACCAAAAACATCAGACTATCCGGGAACGAAAAACTCATCCTCATTTCCAACATCCAAACGATGCTTCAAGCAGGCATCCCCATTCTTGAGGTGGTTGATTCAATGCTTGAGGATGCACGCGGCAACCAGAAAGTCATTCTTGTAGCACTCAAGGAAGATTTAAACCAGGGAAAAGCCATTTACAGCTCATTTGAGAGATTCCCGCAAGCCTTCGATCCGATAACCATCAATCTCATCAAAGCCGCCGAAGAAGCTGGTACTCTTGATGAAACTCTAAAAGATCTTGTGGAAAACATTACAAAAGACATAGAGTTTTCGGGCAAAATAAAGGCCGCACTTGTTTATCCAATTTTGGTCGTGGTGATTTTTTTCTCAGTTTTGATTTTAATTCTAACTTTTGTAATTCCCAGAGTTGCCGATGTCTTCTCCCGACTCAAAATTCAGCTGCCCCTGCCGACAAGAATTTTAATTGCCGCCTCAAATTTGGTTACTTCTTACACGATTCTGATCATTTTCGCCTGCGCACTTTTTGCCTTTGGCGTTTTTGTTCTTTGGCGAACTCAAAGGCAGAAATTTTTAAACGTCGTTTTTTCCTTGCCTCTTCTTTCTAGGCTCGCCCGGGAAATTGACTTAACCCGCTTTTCAAGAAGCATGTCGCTTCTTCTTTCATCCGGTATACCAATTACAGATGCCCTCCAGCTTTCCAAAAATGTCGTCAACAAAAAAGAGCTTCAGCTAACCATTGCCAACAGCCTCACCCTCGTTTCATCCGGCAAAAAACTCTCCGTTGGTCTCAAAAAGTCCAAAGAGAAAATACCCAGCATCGTCACCCGTATTACCGAGGCAGGGGAGAAAAGCGGCACTTTGGAAAAATCAATGCAAGACCTTGCCAATTATTTTGATTCGCAAGTGGCCAATACCTTAAAAGGGGTCACCACTTTGTTTGAACCGATTTTACTTGTAGTAATCGGCCTTATGGTCGGTGGCGTGATGCTGGCAATTATTGCTCCCATTTATGGGCTAATCAGCCAAAT
>CAZBJS010000042.1:755-3239 GCA_964492295.1 uncultured Gammaproteobacteria bacterium | reverse complement strand
TCGGTGGCGTGATGCTGGCAATTATTGCTCCCATTTATGGGCTAATCAGCCAAATCGGCGGAAGATAGCAACAATTGAGAATTGACAATTGAGAATGGAGAATGGAAAAAAGAGGTTTTACCTTAATCGAGCTGCTTTTGGTAATGGGCATTTTTGCAATTCTTGCCGCCCTTGCCACGGTTAATCTGCTGCGCCCCCAGACACAAGCCTCTGTCAGCTCCACAACTCAAGTCCTCACAGCCGATGTAAAAGGGCAACAACTCAAAACAATGGCCGGTGATACCGAAGGGCAAACCGCTCCAGGACCGCAAGGGATCTATTTTGAAGCCGCCAGATACACGCTTTTTCAAGGATCAGCCTATTCTGCCGGTGATCCGGCCAATAAAGTTGTTAATTTAGAAAACAATCTTACTTTAACCGGCATCAATTTCCCCACAAGTCAACTCGTCTTTGCAAGAAGAAGCGGGGAAGTTGCAGGCTTTGTAGCAGGATCAGACAGCGTCACCGTCCAAAATACCCAAAGCTCAGAACAAAAAACAATTACCGTCAACCGCTATGGGACAATCGTTATCAATTGAGAATTGAGAATGGAGAATTGAGAATTTACTTAAAAAAACTTGTCACTGGTCAATTGTCAATTGTCAATTGTCTAAAAGGGCAATCCTTAATTGAGCTCTTAATCGCCATCGGGCTTTCAGCTATTCTTATCCCGGCCTTATTTGCAGGTATCGCCGCCTCCCGCGAAGGCAGGGCCCAAGAAAGTCAAAGACTGGGAGCTGCAATCCTATACCGCGAAGCCCAAGAGGCCGCAAGGAGTGTCCGCGAAAAAAACTGGAATACTTTTGCAACCAACGGCACCTATCATCCGGTAATTTCCGGATCAGAATGGTCTTTGGTTGCCGGATCGGAAGCAATCAGCGGGTACACCCGCCAAATTGTCATTGCCGATGCCCAAAGGAACTCAAGCGGCCAGATCGTCTCAAACGGGGGAACTGCGGATTCATCAACGAAAAAATTAACTATCACCGTTTCCTGGACAACTCCGTTTACCTCAAAGGTCGAAACAACTAATTACTATCAGCGCTATTTAGGAAATAACGCCTTTACTGACGCATCAGACACCGATTTTGCAGGCGGCGCCTTTACTAACACCGAAATTTCGGGCACAGGTCAAGCTGCCGATGTCAGACTCACCCAATCAGCCGGCGCCGGCGGCGAATACGGCAATAAGTTTCGTGTTGAATCGACCAGCGCCATCGGTACAATGACAACGACAACGACCAAAACTTCACTTCGTTTTACTGCTCAAGAAGGTAAAACCGTCAACGCAATCAAGGTCTATCTGCACAGTGAAGTTGGCACAAGTCCAAATTACCGATACGGCATACAACAAGATACAGCAGGTTTACCATCTGGTACTTATCTTTGCTCAAACACACTTACCGCCACTTCAGCGGGTTGGAAAACGATCTCATTAACAGGTTGCCCAGTTTTGACTTCCGGAAATGTTTATCATACTGTCGTTCAGTACAACTCAGGGACAGTCAGCGGTTCACGCTACGTCGCTCTCAGAAGATCAGCACCCCTAAATAATCTCTACCCAAAAACCAACGCTTCCGATCCTAATGCTAATACTTTATTTAGTACTGATGGAACTAACTGGACGTTCCAGAGTTCCCAGCCTATCTATGAACTAGATTTCACAGATGCAACTTATGAAGGCAATCCATATGAGTCAAACACAGAAGTCGCCGTCTTTGGCTCGAACTTCATCGGGGAAAAGTTCGCTTTCCCAAATTCAGACCAAACTGCAACGGACATTTCATTTTATGTTCGAAGGAATGGCACTCCGGCAGCTGATCTTGATGTTGAACTTTTGGATATAAACGCTGTCCAAACCTTCAGCTGCTCGATACCAAAATCGCAGATAGCTACTTCATACTCGTATCAATCGTGTTCTTTTAATCCTGCGGTTACTCTTAAACAAAATACCAGTTATCGTGTCTATTTAAGATCAAGCGGGTCAGCCTCTGGAAAAGATTACAGACTCCAGAGAATAAACACTACTAATTCCGCCAATTTTAACTCCATAACCTATGACGGCACCAACTCTGTCTATAGCGCCAGTACCAACTCCGGCGGCTCCTGGACCGATACAGGAAACTGGGATATCGGCGGATTTTTCTTTACTTTGCAGGGTGGGACAGGAGGATTCGCCACGAATGGTGATTTTACCTCGCACGCCTCGGGAAGTTTCGATGCAGGCGCACCGGCCGCTTTTAACAACATTACATGGACACCGACAGTTCCTGCCGGCACTACACTGCAGCTTCAGGTTGCCATCAGCAACAGCCCCTCGGGTCCCTGGGATTACTTCGGCTCAGATGGCAACTTAGGCACATTTTTTACTTCATCTGGCCCGATTCCCTTAAATCGAATTGACGGTCGCTACGTACGCTACAAAGCCACGTTTACCAGCAATGG
>CAZBJS010000042.1:0-745 GCA_964492295.1 uncultured Gammaproteobacteria bacterium | reverse complement strand
AAGCATAAATTATTCACCTTAACGATGAAAAAATTTCTAATTAATCTAATTAACCTAATTTCTAAAAAAGCACCAATGACAAAGTCGAATTTTGGACATTGTGATTTAAAACATTCTTTAGGTCAATTAGGACAATTAGGATTTAGAAATTCATCAAAAGGCGTCACTCTCGTTGAGCTTCTTATCTATATGGGGATTCTTTCGATATTTCTGGTGGTTTTAACCGACATGTTTGCTTCAATTCTTGAGCTGCGTCGGGAATCGGAGGCAACCTCCTCTGTTGAGCAGGACAGTCGCTATATTTTATCGCGCATGGCCTACGATATTTCTCGCGCAACAGACATTAGCACTCCTCCTCAAATAGGCCAAACCAGAAGTAACTTGAAAATGACCATTGGCGGCGTTCTTTATGAATATGCCGAAAGCGGCGGCAACCTAGAGCTGATAAATAACCTCGGGACAAACAACCTAAATAGTTCCGAAACAACCGTCTCAAACCCAATTTTCCTGCGACTTGCCAATACGGGTGTTGCCGGCACTAAAGACACAATCAAAATCCAACTTACCGTTACCAGTAAAACCACCAGGCCTGGCGGCGCTGAAACCAAAACGTTCCAAACAACAATCGGAAGAAGATGAAACAAAAAATTGCTACATTGCTACATTGCTACATTGCTACATTACAGTCATACAAACAATATAACAATTTAACAATTCAACAATTTGGCTTGCCTGGTCAGGCTCT
>CAZBJS010000041.1:0-5516 GCA_964492295.1 uncultured Gammaproteobacteria bacterium | reverse complement strand
GGAACATTTTCCAAAAACGAAATGGTTGCAAATTCCGACAATATTTGGTCAATTTGTTGGAATATCAATCGAAATGTTCCCAGTGATCGAATGTTGCCTCCAACTTATCCAAATGAAGCTCCCGTTTTTCGAGCGATCGCCAAATATGAATTTGAAAAAGTTGGCGGTTTTGATACAACAGGCGAATATACAGACGACTGGTCGCTTGCTAGAAAATTGGGGATCAAATCAACCTTAGCTAGAGGCGCCATCTATTACCATTCGAATCCCTCGACCCTTTCCGAAGTCTGGAGGCAAGCCAGATGGATTGGCAAAAATGAATTCATCTCTGGCACACTTTCTCGAAAACTTCGATCCCTGTTTTTTCATAGTATCCCAGTATCACTCTTGATCGGACTATGTAAGTCAGTTGTCAAAGGTCAGTTGTTATTTGTTTTATTCAAGCTAGTTTACGATTTGGCTATATTTACCTCTGTTCTTAAATCTTTCATTAACGAGCCAAAGGCTAAATGATCAGATAGTGATAAAATACCTCACCAAAAGATGATATTTGTAATTCTTGTTGTCGCGGCGATTCTCAGGCTAGTCAATTTGGATCAAAGTCTTTGGCTAGATGAGGCAATCAACGTCAATGTTGCCAGAAGCCTCAGTTTCAAGGAACTTGTTCTCAATTATTCCCCAAGTGATTTTCACCCACCCCTTTTTCATCTCATTTTGCGTGCTTGGATTTTAATATTTGGTTCTTCTGAAATAGCAGCAAGAGTGCCTTCAGTTATTTTAGGCGTAGCCACGGTTTTTGTCACTTATCTTATCGGCAAAAAGCTTTTTGAAACCAAAACCGCTCTAGTTGCCGCAACCCTGATCGCAACCGCACCACTTCATATTTATTACTCACAGGAAGCAAGAATGTACATGCTGGCAGCCTTTTTGGCAAGTCTTTCTGTTTATTTTTTTATTTCGATTTTAGAAAAAGACAATGTTTTTCGCTGGTTCGGATTCATCATCGCAACCGTATTACTTTTATATAGTGATTACCTTCCCTACTTTTTGATTCCCATTTATGCCCTTTTTGTGATTATTTTTAGAAAAAAAATTCCCCGCGAGACGGCAAAGGCATATCTCCCTGCAGTTATCTTAATTTTTATTTTACTTATTCCCTGGCTGGTTATTTTCCCAAAACAGCTTAATGTTGGACTTTCGGCTGCCGCCGCTTCACCAGCCTGGAGTCAAGTGGTTGGTGAGCCTTCCTTAAAGAATCTGACTATTACTTTCGTTAAATTCGTAATTGGTCGGATTTCTCATGATAATAATTTAATTTATGCGCTGCTTTTTGCTCCTGTGGGGTTGTACACTCTATTTTTAATCTCTCTTTCATTTTTTAGACTTTCACCAAAAAGAGCATTTTTGTGGTTTTGGTTTTTAGGACCAATTTTTTTGGCATTCGGAATTGCCTTTTTTGTTCCGGTTTTTGCTTACTTCAGGTTTATTTTTGTCCTTCCTGCTTTTTATCTGATTCTTGCTTCGGGGGTTATTACAGTCAACTGGGTTTTTATCAACAGACTTCTTTTGGCACTCATTTTAATGGTTAATTTAGGATCTACAGCTATTTACTTCACGAATCCCAAATTCCAAAGAGAAAACTGGAAGGAAGCGACCGCTTTCATTCTTCAAAATGCTACTCCAAAAACTGTTGTTCTTTTTGAATCAACCTATTCGATGGCCCCGTTTGATTATTATGCAAAAGGCAAGATCGAAGGACAAGGAGCCCTTAGCAATTCTGATCTAGATCCCGTCAAGGTTTCCGAGAATGTTAAAAGGTTAACTGCCGGCAGTGACAAAATTTATCTTTTTCAGTATCTTTCGGAAATTACCGACCCCCAGGGACTAGTTTTCGAAAAACTCACAAAACTAGGTTTTTCCAATGTTGCCACGCGAGATTTTGAAAATATCGGTTTTCTTTATGAATTTAGACGTTGAAAAAATCGCCAAGAGTTTTTTTGATAAATTTTTTTGGCGCCAGCATCCGGAAGCGGCTCTTCGTTATCTTCCAGTAGTTGCCGAAATTAAAAAAGCAAAACTTGTTGGCTCAAAAATTTTGGAGGTTGGCAGTGGTTCGCTTGGAATAACGCCTTATCTTAAAAGAAAGATTGATGGTTTAGATATTAATTTTTCCGGTCCTCAGTCGCCTCTTATCAACAAAATTAATGGAGATGCGGCATCTTTGCCTTTTAGACAAAATTCTTACGATGTTGCTTTGTCTGTTGACACAATTGAGCATTTGTCGCCTGATTTTCGCGAAAAATCAGTGTATGAGCTGCTAAGAGTCGCCAAAAAATTGGCGGTAATAGTCGTACCAGTCGGTGAGCTTTCACAGATACAAGACAAAAGCCTAGATGAGCTTTGGCAAAAGGTCTTTGGCATCAAGAATCAATTTCTAAAAGAGCACGTTACAAATGGCTTGCCGACAGTTGACGAAGTTTTAGTCTGGATAGACAGGAGTTTGAGGAAGTTAAAAAAAAGAGCAAAAGTCCACTCGAGACCGAGCTTAAATCTCCTCATTAGGTATCTGTTGATGAGAACATGGATTTCTAAAAATAAGTTTTTTTATTATTTATACCTTAAGGGCTATCTTCTGATTTTGCCTCTTTTGAGGCTTGCAAACTTCGGAAACTGTTACCGTCGAGTCTTTGTGATAGAATTCGAAAGCCCTGCCGAAACTGATTCATGAGAATCGGTATTGATATTTCTCAGATTGTTTACGGAACCGGCGTTTCAAACTATACAAGACTTCTGGTTGAGAATTTGGTCAAGGTTGACCGGAAAAATCAGTATGTTTTGTTTGGTGCATCTTTAAGACAGTTTGCTAAACTGAGACAGTTTAAAGAAGAAGTTGCTGATTATCCTAATGTTGAGTTTAAGCTTCTGCGCCTTCCTCTAGCCCTCTTGAATTTTTTGTGGAATCGCCTTCACGTATTCCCGATCGAAAGATTTATCGGAGAAGTTGATGTTTTTCATTCTTCTGATTGGGTTCAGCCACCAGTTAAATCCTCAGTCACAAAGAAAGTGACGACAGTCCATGACCTGATTGTTTACTTATTCCCTTCATCCCTTCATCCTAAAATTGTCTCAACCCAAAAAAGAAGACTTGCGCTTGTCAAAAAAGAGGCCGATAGCATTATTGCCGATTCCCAAACCACAAAAGAAGACTTGGTTAAGTTTTTAGAAATTCCCCAGGAGAAAATTACTGTTGTTTATCTTGCGCCATCGCCGGAATTTAAGCCTAAAGATGACGATAAAATTGCCCAGGTGCTCGAAAAGTATAAAATTAAAAAACCATACATTCTTTCCGTTGCAACTCAGGAGCCGCGCAAAAATATCCAGACCTTGCTTGATGCCTTTGGAGAAATCACCAAGACAAGGACAAATGTTATCTTGGTGTTAACCGGAAAATATGGTTGGGGTCCGGGACTGCGCGTGAGTGGGAATATTCGCCGGCCACAATCTGCCACCGCCTCTGTTCGCTTGAAGTCGCAAAGCGACTCTGGCGGGGACTTTGGTGGGCAGGTTATCTGGACTGGTTATGTTTCACAGGATGATCTAATCACTCTCTACTCCGGTTGCCGCGTTTTTGTTTACCCATCTCTTTATGAAGGTTTTGGCTTGCCAATTCTTGAGGCGATGGCCGCAGGTAGCCCGGTTGTCACTTCCAATAATTCCTCTATGGTCGAGGTTGCCAAGGATGTAGCTATCCTTGTTGATCCGAGGAGCCAGGGGCAGATTAAGAAGGCAATCGAGCTTGTTCTGGATCTCAATTTGGAAAATTATCAAAAGATGGTTAGAGCAAGCCTCGATCGTGCCCGTCAATTCTCTTCGACTAAAACAGCGAGAGAAACTCTCAAGGTGTACGAAGAGTTGGTAAGAAACAATGAGAATCCGCAGGTGTCAACTCAAACCACCCCCGGGGTGAAATAGCTTTATACATGCGGATCAGCGTATAAAATGCTTATCGGTATCGATGGAAATATCAGCTCTCGCTTCGCTCGCCGGATATTTCCATCTGATAAGTTATTAATATGGTAATAGGGATAGATGGAAATGAAGCTAATGTTAAAACTCGGGTCGGTTCCGGTCAATATGCCTTTGAGCTTCTTCATCAATTTGCCAAAGATAAAACACATCAGTTCTTGATTTTTTTAAAAGATAAACCGTTTCATAATTTACCTCGTGAATCAGAGAATTTTCGCTATAAAGTTTTTGGCCCTAAAAAGCTTTGGACCCAGTTTGCGCTTCCTCTAAGATTAACCTTTGGATCAAATGTAGACGTTTTCTTTTCAATGGCCCACTATGGCCCAAGGTTTTCAAAAGTGCCATATGTAGTGACAATGCACGATCTTTCCTATCTCCATTTCCCGAAGATGTTCAGGAAAAACGATCTTTATCAGTTGACTTCTTGGTCTGGTTATTCAATCAAAAATAGCGCCCACATCATTGCCGTTTCGCAAACCACAAAAGAAGATGTCATCAAAAATTACAAGATAGCCCCAAATAAGATCAGTGTGACCTATGAAGGATATGATAAGAACAGGTTTAAGCCACAGCCAAGGTCGAGAGTCGAAAGTCTAAAGTCGAAATATAAGATAAAAGGCGACTATTTAATTTTCGTTGGAACTCTCCAGCCGCGCAAAAATCTCGAACGACTAATCGAAGCATTTCATCAAATCATCAGACAATCAGGTCATCAGGCAATCAGGAAAAATAGTCCCGACATCCCGACAACCCGACAACCCGACAACCTCAAGCTAGTTATTGCCGGAAAGCGCGGTTGGCTTTACGACTCGATCTTTGAGAAGGTCAAAAGCCTTGGGCTAAGCCAAAAAGTAATCTTCACCGATTATGTTCCCGATGATGATCTCCCAGCTTTGATTGGTGGAGCCAAAGCATATGTCCTGCCTTCGCTTTGGGAAGGCTTCGGCATTCCGGTTATTGAGGCTCAGGCTTGTGGAATGCCGGTAGTTGTATCCAATACCTCAAGTCTTCCCGAAATAGTCACCCCTCCCACTGTCATTCCCGCGAAAGCAGGAATCCAAGACAAAAATCAGATTCTCGATCACGTCTTCGACCGTGAGTCTCAGACCGAATCGGTCGAGAATGACAACAGAACAAGCGCAATTCTAGTGGATCCAACCAATGTCGATTCAATTGCAAAAGGTATCAAGAAAGCACTTGAGCCAAAAACAAGGTCAGACCTCGTCAAAAAAGGCTTCGAAAACATCAAACGTTTTTCCTGGGAAAAGTGCGCCAAAGAAACATTGCAAGTTCTCGAAAAAGTTGCCTCCAAACAAAACCCCTAGTAGACTATAAGAGTGAAAGATCGGATGGATAGACAGCTGACTACCAAAGAGGCTTCCCAAAAAATCGCCAATAGAATCAAAAATATTTGGTTGGATTTCTGGCTGTTGGTTCTTTATGAGATTGGCATTAATGTGCCTTTCCATTGGCTCCGCAAATTTTTCTAT
>CAZBJS010000040.1:0-5531 GCA_964492295.1 uncultured Gammaproteobacteria bacterium | reverse complement strand
CCAACAAGAGTAATTTAGGTTTTGCCAAGGCTAACAATCAGGGAATAAAAATTGCTAAAGGGCGATATATCTTTCTTTTAAATTCAGACACTTATCTGATAGAAAATTCCTTAGAAAAACTGATCAAAGAAGCGGGTAAGAAAGAAAATTTAGGCGCGTTTGGACCCTTGCTTTTGAATCAAGATCGATCAATCCAGCAATCAGTTGGTTTCTTCCCGCATCTACCTCAAGTTTTTTGGTGGATGAGTTTTATTGATGATCTTCCAGGAGGATCAGCCCTAAAACCATACCATGTAGACCACGACAGTTTTTACATAAAGGATAGGGAAGTAGATTGGTTAACTGGCGCAGCGATTTTAGTGCCAAAATCAGTTATTGCCAAAGTTGGTGCGCTTGATGACAAGATTTTTATGTATGGGGAAGATTTCGAATGGTGCTGGCGCATCAAGCAGGCAGGATACAAAGTCTATTTTTCTCCTGCAGTCAAAATTGTTCATATAGGTGGGGGATCACTAAAGAAAATCAGAACTCGTGCGTATATCGGAGAATTTAAGGGGCTTGAGTATTTTTATAAAAAACATAAGAGTGAAGTTGCTTTGCAAATCCTTCGTCTCTTACTTAAAATAGGAGCACTGGCCAGGGTCCTAATTTTTGGCCTATTGGGCAGGAGGGAACTTGCCAAATCTTATGTCGAAGCTTTTAAAGCAGCTTGACGATCATTTACTGGAGTATCTTTCTTTTGCTCTCCTTATCTTTATACCGCTTTATCCAAAAATTCCACTTGCGGAGATCCTTCCAGGCTACATTGTCAGACTCCGACCAGATGATCTTTTAGTTGCTTTTGCATTTGGAATTTGGTTAATTTGGCTTTTAAGAAAAAAAGTAACTCTTCGCGGTAACCCTCTTTTGATCCCTTTGATTATTTATGTAGCCATTGGTTTTGCCTCAACGCTTTCGGCAATCTTTATTACAAAAACTGTGCCTCTTGATAAACTGCATATTGCCAAGTTGTATCTTCATTTCGTAAGAAGAATTGAATACTTTTCTGTTTTCTTTATCTTTTTTTCATCAATAAAATCTCTTGCTCAAGTTAAAAAATATATTTACATAGCTGCGATTGTACTTCTAGCGGTTTCTATTTATGGCTTCGGCCAAAAATACCTTTATTGGCCAGCTTTCTCAACGATGAACCGCGAGTTTTCCAAAGGAGTAAGACTTTATCTGACTGAACATGCTCGAGTCCTTTCGACATTTGGTGGCCACTATGACCTGGCGGCATATTTAATGGTTGTTTTGACCTTGTTTATTCCGCTTATCGCCATAGTTAAAAAATGGGCCGCCAAGTTTTTGTTTTTGGTGGCTAGCCTTGCCGGTTTTTGGCTTTTAATTCTAACCGTTTCCCGAACCTCATTCATTGCTTACCTCGTTTCAATAACCATTGTGTTTTCCCTTTTGGCAACTCAAAAAGGCTGGCTGTGGGCTCTTTCAAGATATTTTATTGTTATTTTCCTTTCACTTTTTATTATGTTATCTTTTGGCGATCTTTCAGGTAGATTTGCTCATGTTTTAAAACTAGATGAATTGAAAACTTCGTCGGTTCTTAAGCCAATTAAAAAGGCCCCCCCAAAAGGGTCGCAGGTCGCTTTCCTTGAGGTTGCTGATAAGACGGACATACCCCCCTCTACTGCGAAACCGGCTGATGTTTATGAGGATATACCTGAATTTGGCAGGGATGCGAGTCTTTCGGCGACTCTGGCAGCAAAACCTAGGATTTATTCGCAAGCTTCTGTCCGCTACGATCTTTCAACCGGAATTCGTCTAGATTATACTTGGCCGAAGGCAATTGAAGGCTTTAGTCGTAATCCACTTCTCGGGTCGGGATATTCAACCCTTACCAAGCGGCAAATCGAAGATTTTACCGAAGCAGAGTCGACGGATAATGATTTCCTACGTGCCCTTGGCGAAACTGGACTTTTAGGATTTTTGGCGTTTTTCGGTACGATCGGTTTTATCATCTGGTACGGGGTCAAGAACTTTAAACATATAACTGACTCGTTTTTTGCTACTGTCGTTGCCGCTTTAGTAGCTGCCATTATCGGTTTATTGGTTAATGCAGTTTATATAGATGTTTTTGAGGCCTCAAAGGTTGCTTATACTTTCTGGATTATGGTGGCAATTTTAGTAGCGATCATCAGTCTATCAAAAAAATCCCCAAAGGTTAAGTGAAAAAAATTGAGCTTTTTGTTCTTTTGTTAATCTTGATTTTAGGATTGGCCGTCAGGCTTTACAAAATCGACAGGCCAATTGCCGACTGGCATTCTTGGCGACAGGCTGACACAGCAGCCGTTGCCAGAAATTTTATCAAAGAAGGCTTTAATCCACTTATTCCACGGTATGATGATATGTCATCCCAGGCGAATGGCCTTGATAATCCGCAAAGGTACCGTTTTGTCGAGTTTCCTATTTACAACAGCCTTGTTGCCTTTGTTTGGTCTTTAACGGGTGTTCGCGAAATTTATGCAAGATTAACTACTGTTTTTATTACTCTTGGATCTGGGGTCCTGCTTTATCTTTTAGTCAGATATTACTCGGGCAAGACAGTTGCTGCCCTTTCAACTTTATTTTTTGCCATTATTCCATACAATATCTTTTATTCCTCAGCGATACTCCCTGGTCCCCTAATGGTCTTTGGACTGTTAGGTCTTTATCTCGCTTTTTCTAAATGGCTTGAAAATACCAAAAGCTTGTCTTGGATACTGATTTCAATCTTCTTTGCCAATTTAGCAATCTTAACCTGGCCAATTGCTTTGTTTTTTGTGTTACCACTTGTTTATCTTGCCTACAGTCGTTATGGGTGGGCGATGATAAAAAAAGGGCATCTTTGGTTTTTTGCCATTTCGTCAATTGTCCCGTTTGTCGCCTGGCGAATGTGGATAACCCAATTTCCCCAAGGAATTCCAAGCTGGCAATTTTTAATCAATGCTGACCATATTCGCTTCAAAGGAGCCTTTTTCCGTTGGCTTATTGCCGAGAGGATGGGAAAGCTAATTTTAACTGTCGGTGGGTTCACGCTCTTTATCTTAGGGTTGTTGATTAAACCCACCAAAAAAGAAGGATTGTTTTATTTGAGCTGGCTTGCTTCAATTGCCCTTTACTTTGCGGTTTTTGCCTCCGGTAACGTTCGCCACGACTACTACCAAGTTCCTTTAATTCCGATAGCTGCGGTTCTTATGGCCAAAGGTACAATTTTTCTTTTTAATCTCAACTCAAAAATGTTCAACAGAACCCTTGGTCCGATTTTAGCAATTGCCTTGATTTTAATGACACTGGCTTTTGGATTTTTTGAAGTTAGAGGTTTTTATTGGATTAATCGACCACAGATTGTTGCTGCTGGTCGTGCAGTTGATTCTCTTCTGCCAGGCGATGCGAAAGTCATTGCCCCCTACAATGGTGATGCCGCCTTTTTGTATCAAACAAATCGCCATGGTTACCCAATCGTTGACAGATCCCTTGAGAAATTCATCGAGCAAGGCACCAAATATTTAGTATCGGTAGATGTTGCCGACCCTGGGATTCAAAACTTAGCTAGACATTGCAAGGTTATTGAACAAACCCCGGATTATGTCATAGTAGAGATGTTCAAGGAATGCATCGGAAAATAGATGAAAATCCTGATGATTACCCCATATCTGCCTTATCCTTTAGTCTCTGGGGGGCAAATCAGGACTTATAATCTTCTTAAAAACTTATCCAAAAAACACGAGATTACTCTTGCTTCATTCATCAGAGAAGAGGATGAAAGGAAATATTTTAGTGAGCTGACTCCATATTGCAAAAAGGTCATTCTTTTTAAGCGTAGAAAAGCCTGGTCACCAATCAATATTATTCTAGCAGCGGTTACTCCTTATCCCTTTCTGGTCTGTATTTACTTCGAAAGTAAGGTAAAAAAACAAATAGCCCGAGAGCTGGCCAGCAATCACTATGATCTAATCCATGCTGAAACCTTTTATGTAATGCCCAATATTCCCCAAACAAAAATACCGATTTTTTTAGTTGAGCAAGTTATTGAATATTTGGTTTATCAAAAATTTGTTGAAAGTTTACCGCCGTGGTCATTTTTTATAAAACCACTTTTGCTCTTTGACGTTTCCAAAATTAAATGGTGGGAGAAGCACTACTGGGGCAAGGCCAAAAGGCTTGCCTCAATGTCGGATGAAGATCGCCGCTTTATTCAAGAGCATGTCAAAAATATTAAAGTTGATGTTGTTGCCAATGGCGTGGATGTTGCCTACTTTGCCAAAACTAGAAAGCAGAAAACAATCAAACCTACGGTCCTTTTTGTAGGCCAATTTAAGTGGCTTCCGAACAGAGATGCTACGGGGTTCTTGGTCGAGGATATCTGGCCAAAAATCAAAAATGAAATTGGCAACGCAAAACTCTGGATTGTCGGCAGGAATCCGCCTTCCGATGTTCTCAAGTATGCTAGGGAAGATATTAAAGTTGACGGGGCAGTGGAGGACATCAGAACAGCCTATGGCTTATCTGACGTTCTTTTGGCACCTATCAGAAACGGTCGCGGTACCAAATATAAAATTCTTGAGGCAATGGCTACCAAAACGCCGATTGTCGGTACCAAATTAGCCATCGAAGGACTGGCGATTAGAGATGGCAAAGAAGCATTCGTTGCTGAAACTGCCGATGAGCTTTCTCAAAAAAGTGTCCAGATTTTAAAAAACCCCAAAGTCGGCCAAAACCTGGCCAGTGCTGCCTATGATCTAGTTAAAAAGAAATACAATTGGCAAATAATTTCCGATAAGCTCGATCAACTCTATAAAGAAGTGGGTACTCCTTAATGGATATCTCGGTAATTATCGTCTCATACAACTGCAGAGAGGTCTTGGGAGATTGTCTATCGTCTCTTATAATTGCTATTCAAGGCCTTAAAAAGGAAATATTCGTTGTCGACAACAACTCTGTCGATGGCACACCTCGAGTGGTTAAGGAAAAATTTCCTCAAGTCAGACTTATCGCCAACCAAAAAAACCTCGGGTTTTCAAAAGCCAACAATCAGGCTATCAAAAAAGCAAGCGGCAGATACGTTTTAATCTTAAATCCAGACACCAAAGTCATGTCGGACACCTTGATTAAAATGATTGAATTTATGGACAAAAATGAAGATGTCGTTGTCTCAACCTGTAGAGTTGAGCTTCCCACTGGATTGCTCGACCGCGATTGTCGTCGTCATTTCCCAACACCCTGGCGGGCCTTCTGCCACTTTTTAGGGCTTTCTAAAATTTTTGCCGGCTCCAGAATCTTTGATCAATATTATATGGGTTATTTGGGAGAAGATCGTCAACACGAAATAGATGCATGCGCCGGTGCTTTTATGATGGTAAGAAACAGTGCAATCAAAAAAGTCGGCTCCTTCGATGAGGATTTTTTCTTTTATGGTGAGGACTTGGATTGGTGTTGGAGGTTTAGGCAGGCAGGGTATAAAATAGTCTATACTCCAATTACCAAAATAATCCACT
>CAZBJS010000039.1:0-5569 GCA_964492295.1 uncultured Gammaproteobacteria bacterium | reverse complement strand
CCGCAATCCAGTTAATACCGACACTCGATTTTTACAGGGATTCGCCAATTTCACTGCCATTTGCCAAAGAGGTTTTTGACAGGTCAATCCTGCCTTATAAAAACCTCATCACTTTTTTTGCCAGCGACTTTTTTGGACATCCTGCAGCCGACAATTTCTGGAGCCAAACTTATGGAGACTTCACACCATATTTCGGAGTTGTCCCGCTGATTTTTGCTCTATGGGCAATTTTTAAACTTTGGTCAAATAAGTTTGTTAAATTTGCAGCAATCATTTCATCTTTTTTTATTCTTTCTGCAGTTAAAGGACCAATCACATATCTTATTAAAATTTTCCAGCCGCCACTTATCGATTCGACGACCCCCTCACGTTTCATCTCAATTTCGATCTTTTTCCTTATAATTCTTGCAGGAATCGGCTTAGCCGATTTTTTGAAGAATTTTTCAAAAGCAAAATATCTAAAAACTTTTTTTATTTTTCTTATCCCAATTGCGATTTTCTACGCTGCTCTTTGGTTATTCGCAATTTTCGGGCAATTCTTTTTGGAACCCAAAGATATCTGGCAGATAAATCTAGCAGTAACCCGAAGGAATCTTATCCTTCCAAGTGCCATGTTCTTATCAATCCCGGCAGGAACTATATTTGTCCAACTCCTGCGATCTAAATGGAGGATCAGTCCAAATATTGCCAATATTCTTCTGGTTCTTGGGTTTTTCACAGTAACCCTAGTCGGCGGTTTATATTTTTCCAATAAGTTTATACCAATGGCCCCCAAAAAATTTATTTTTCCCGATCACTTAATTTTTGACTGGCTCCAGGAGAATGCTGGCTTAAGTCGTTTTTATGGGCAGCAAACAGCGTATGTCGATCGAAACTTCCCAACTCATTATGAGGTTTTCGGTATCGAGGGCTACGATACCCTAAGGCTTAAGCGCTATGCAGAACTTTTAGCGTCAAGCTTTACGGGGAATATCCCAAAGTCTTATTTAAGATCCGATGGTGCAGTACCCAATGAGGAAAACGGCAGCAGACGACGTCTGTTTGAGTTATTGGGGGTAAAGTACCTTTTAGACAAAGAAGATACCCCCAAAACCGGAGCTGACTGGCATTTTGAACGCTTCATTGGTGATCAAGTCACTCCAATCTGGCAGAGAGAAAGGTTTCAACTTTACGAGAGAGGGCCGGTTTTACCGAGAGTTTTTCTTACCACCAAATATCTTGTAGTCAGTAATGACCAAGAAATCATTAAAAAAATTTACGACCCTCAATTTAATTTACAAACTTTAATTTTGGAGGAGGAACCGCCAATCAAAATTGAAAATTATGATTTGTCTTTAGTCGTCCCCGAAATTATTAAATATCAACCAAATGAGGTCATTATAAAAACCAATCTAGACTACAATAGTCTTCTGTTTCTCTCAGATGCCCACAGCCGCGACTGGAATGTTTATGTTGATGCTAATCAGCAACCGCTTCTGCGAGCACATTATGCTCTTCGAAGTGTTGCTGTCCCCAAAGGTATTCATCAGGTGGTTTTTAAATATCAACCAAAGTCAGTTACTGTCGGATTTTGGGTAACTGGTGCTTCGTTTGTCATAATTTTTGTTAGCGCGTTCTACTTTGCCAAAAACAGGCGATTCTGATGAAAAAAATTTTATTTATTGTTTTAGTTACCCTTATTGGCTTGTGGCCATTTTTTAGGAAAGGCTATTTTACAAGCCATGATGGCGAGTGGATGGTTATTCGTTTCTCCGCCTTTCATCAGACGCTTACTAGTGGCCAATTGCCAGTCAGATTTGTTGACCGTCTTAATAATAATTATGGCTATCCAGTTTTAAATTTTCTTTATCCCTTGCCTTTTTATCTTGCAGAAATACCCAAAGTTTTAGGCTTTGGTTTTGTTGACAGTATCAAAATAGTTTTTGTGCTTTCAAGCATTGCTTCAACGATCGGGATGTATTGGGCACTTTCTCAAGTTTTTAATGGGTGGCCAGCGCTAGCCGGCGCAACGGTTTATCTTTTTATTCCTTATCGTTTTGTCGACCTTTATGTTAGGGGGTCACTTGGAGAGAATTTGGCCTTTGCTTTTTTACCCGTGATTTTCGGAAGTCTTCTCAAAATTGCAAAAAATGAGAGAAAATTCTTGCCAGTTC
Organism: uncultured Gammaproteobacteria bacterium; assembly: GCA_964492295.1. GTDB lineage: Bacteria > Patescibacteriota > Microgenomatia > Curtissbacterales > GWA2-41-24 > CAZBJS01. The sequence goes on along the minus strand of CAZBJS010000039.1, from coordinate 3,416 downwards.
TTGCCCTCGCAGTTGCCGGACTTATTCTTTCCCATAATGTCATTGCTTTTATTTTTCTGCCTTTTTTCTTACTGATTTCTTTAAGGCTTATAAGAGAAAAGTTAAAAATCATTAGTGCATTCGGCCTGGGAATAATAGCAGCTTCGTTTTTCTGGATTCCGGCAATCTTTGACATCAGGTTTGTTCGACTTTCACAAATTAAGGTTTCCGAAGTTGCCGATCATCTAGTTTCTTTCCAAAAGCTATTTATTCCGATGTGGGGTTATGGACCAAATCCTAACGGTCAGGACCCTCTGCCAGTACAAATAGGAATCGTCGTCTTCTTCATTTTCCTTGGTGCTCTCTATTTGCGCTTTTTGGGAAAAATCAAGGATAAGCTTGTTGATTTGGGACTTTTGATCTTTATCGTGGTCGTTTTTCTGATGACAAGAGCTTCTCTGCCAATCTGGCAATTCGTCCCCGCAATTGACGTTATCCAATTTCCTTGGCGACTGCTTTCTTTGGTGGTTTTTATCGCAGCTTATTTAACAGCAACCGTTGTCAATTTTTCTCGAAAAAAAGAATTCATGAGTGTACTTGTGATTTTGGCAGCCATTGTCTCAACGATTACTTACGTTAAGCCAGCTTCCTTTGTTGAGCGGGGTGACGGCTTTTATGCAACCAATGAAGACTCGACCACAGTCAGAGATGAATATTTACCTCTTTGGGCAGGGGAAAAACCAAAACAGAGGGCAGATTATAAGATAGAGATCCTTGAGGGCATAGCTAAAATTGATAATCCCAAGATCAGACCCACCAAGTACCAGGCGACGATTGATGTTGAGGAAGAATCACGACTCCAGATTAACACGGTCTATTTTCCAGGATGGCAAGTGATTGCCGATAATCAAAAAGTTAAAATCGACTATCAAAATCAATTCGGCCTGATTCAATTTAAATTGCCAAAAGGGAAGTACGAAGTTATAATCAGCTACGGAAAAACGCCAGTCCATCTCGCCTCAGAAATGGTTTCTTTGGCAGCAATTATTACCGCTGGCGTTTTAGTTTTCCGGGAATGGCAAAACCGAAATTCTTAGTAACCGGTGGGGCCGGTTTCATAGGGAGTGAAATTGTCCGCCTTCTTCTTGATAAAGGTTTTTATGTGCGAGTTGCCGACAATCTCTCTAAAAAGGACCCTTCGACACAGCTTTCGGCAGGTGCTCAGTCTGGCAAGAATTTCGAGTTCGTAAAAGTAGATTTAACCAACCCAAAAAAAACTAAAGATGTTTTTCGCGGCATCGATATTTGTATCAATGCAGCTGCCAAAATTGGAGGGATTGGTTATTTCCATAAATACCCGGCAACCATTCTTTCAGAAAATAATAAAATCTATTCATCAACCTTCGAAGCAGCGGTACAAAACGGTATCAAAAGAATGGTCTACATTTCTTCATCAATGGTTTTTGAATCCACGAGTCGTTTTCCTTCAAAAGAAAGCGATCTTCAAAAAATTCCGCCTCCAGTTTCTTCATACGGATTTTCAAAGTTAACAGGTGAATGGTATTGTCGCTCTTTCTGGCAGCAATATAAACTGCCATATTCGATCTGTCGGCCATTTAATGCTTACGGTGTTAATGAATTTCCTGAAAGAGAACCGGGTTTTGCTCATGTAATTCCTGATCTTGTTAGAAAAATTCTTGCCGGTCAATATCCACTGGAGCTTTTGGGCGATGGTAATCAAACGCGTTGCTTTACTCACGTTTCGGATGTTGCTGATGGAGTTATTACTATCGCCCTGGCGGAGAAAGCCAAAAATGAAGATTTTAATATCGGCACAGATCGCGAGATCAAAATGATCGATCTTGCCCAGAAGATTTGGAAGCTAATGGGGATCAAGAGGCCTTTTAGGGTAAAATATGTTAAAGGTTTTAAATATGACATCAAAAGAAGAGTACCGGACGTTTCCAAAGCAAAAAAGATTCTTAATTGGCAACCTAAAATAAAATTCGAAGAAGGTTTGAAGGAGGTAATTAATTGGCTCAGAGATCAAAAAGCCCAAGGAAAACTTCAAAAGTAACAGTGGCGGTTGTTGGTATTGGCCGAGTGGGCCTCCCTCTAGCTATATTTTTGGCCGACAAAGGTCACATTGTTTATGGCATGGATATAGATCGGGAAAAAGTAGATCTAATCTCGCAAGGAAAGATGCCCTTCATGGAGGAGGGGGCAGAAATTCTTCTCAAAAAATTCGTCAACAAATCACTTTTCTTCTCAATCAATTTTGCCAATATTGCAAAAAGTAAAGTTATTATTCTGACTTTAGGCACCCCAGTTGACGAGAACATGAATCCATCGCTTGTTCAGATAGATAAGGCTCTGGAAGCAGCAAAACCTTATTTCAAAGACGGCCAACTTTTAATTCTCAGATCAACAGTTTCGCCCGGTACCACAGGTTATGTTAAATCGTATCTTAATGATCTTGGTAAAATTAATGTCGGTAAGAATTTTTCCCTCGCTTTTTGTCCCGAAAGAATCGCCGAAGGCAGATCTTTAGCCGAGCTTGCCCAGATCCCTCAAATCATCGGCGGTGTCGATCGGGTCTCCACCCAAAAAGCGGCAGAATTCTTTCAAAGCTTAGGAGTTCAGGTTAATAAATCGGATGATGTTTCGGCAGAACTCGCCAAACTTTTTACCAATATGTACCGCTACATTAACTTTGCAATTGCCAATGAATTTATGATTCTGGCTGGCAATCATAACCGCGACATTTACAAGATTGTTGATTTGGTCAATAGAAACTATAAAAGGGGAGGGTTGGCCCTTCCAGGGTTGACCGGCGGGCCTTGTCTTTTCAAAGATGGCTTTTTCTTAATTGGCGATGTTCCATTTGCCGATTTAATTGCCACTAGTTGGAAAATTAATGAGTCTGTGCCACTGTTTCTAATTAATAAAGTCGCCAATCGTCGCAAGCTGGAAGGCAAAAAAGCAGTCATTCTCGGTCTTGCATTTAAGGCAGAAATTGATGACATCAGGGAATCCCTTGCCTTTAAGGTCAAAAAAGCCCTAGAGCGCCAACGTGCCAAAGTATATCTTCACGATCCCTATGTTGCCGGATACCAAACTGATTTGGACGAAACTCTAAAGGATGCTGATTTCATTTTTTTGGCAACCAACCACGCTTTTTATCGCAAACTTGATATTCCAAAAGTTAAAAAATTAGTTTCTAAAAACTGTGTAATTTGTGATGTCTGGAATATTTTTAAAACCAATAAAATTATTTTTACTATAAAATCTTTGGAAAATCATCTTAATAGGAGGCAACTTAAGGGCTTGGGTGATATTTTTGAGGCCAAATGGCGTGACCTCTAATATTTTGTGAACAGGAGAGAATTCAAAAAATTAGTCACTGAGGCTCTGCGAGATTTCCCCAAAGAATTTGC
>CAZBJS010000038.1:0-5676 GCA_964492295.1 uncultured Gammaproteobacteria bacterium | reverse complement strand
TTGTTGGTTAAAATTTCGTAATAAATCGGCTCGGAAGGGATATACATTAGGGCAAAATCTAAAGTTCCTTCTTGAGGTCTAATATATTTAGTGGCGATATCATCGATGTGTTTTTTAACATCAGCAATAAAAGCCTTACGTGCCGCCCCTTGCTCTTTATCATCGTTTGCTTTGGCCATTCTGCGAAAATTCTCCATGGGAAATTTGGCATCAATTGGAATAATGCCCTGTTCGAGCTTTAAGGCAGCATCGACTATTTCCCCTCCTTTGAAAGCATACTGGAGATGAAAGTGCTGCTTGGGAAGAGCCTGACCTAAAAGATCTTTGAGAACAGCTTCTCCTATCTGACCGCGAAGTTTTGGGGAGCGCAAAAACTCTTGAAGCTCGCGCATACCGCGGCCCAGCTCGGTCATTTCGCCGATTTGCTGTTTGACTCCAAGCATCACTTGGGCGGCGCGGTCCAGCCTTTCTGAAATGACTTTGTTTTGGTTGACCATGGAGCTGGTGTTTTTATCCATCGAACCGCGCATATCAGTGATGAGTTGAGTCAAAAGTTTGGTTGTTTCGTCGCCTGATTTTGAATCGATTAACTTTTTGATTTGAAAATAAATTACGGCGAAGGCGACAACTATCAGTGCTGCGATTATGATGAAGGTCGTTTGCGGATCCATGGACGCATTTTATCAAAATGCGCAAATTGCTACATTGCCTGCCTGCCGGCAGGCAGGCAATATTGCCAAATTGTTATATTAGAATAAGAAACAATTAAACAATTTAGTAATTTAACGACTTAACAATGTCAAAATTGTTGCCCTTCTCTTTTCTAATCGCAGTGGGATCCCTTTTCGGTCTTGCCTGGATTGTGACCAGTGTTGATCCCTACGGTGCTGCCTGGTACATTTTTGCGCTTTTTTTAATTTGCATCTTTTTCTTGCTGTTTTGCGCGATTGGCCTTCTTCTTTATTTTGTAAGAACAAGATTTTACAAGCGCTACAGCGCAAACTGGTATGTCTATACTTCCTTCAAAATGGCTTTTTTTGTGGCCCTTTTTGCCGATCTTGTAGTGACGCTTTCACTTCTTAAGTTAATCACGCTTTTTAATGTGGTTCTTGCAATTTTGGCAGTTTCGCTTTTGGCAGTTTGGAGCTATTTAGGGAAAAGAGTCAAGGAGACAAAATAATTATTCCCTCTCGCCAGCCACCGGGGTCTTTGATAACATTGCCGTCCTTTTGATAAATGTGGCTGGTTAGGGCAATTGACTTGTTTTTAAACTCCTCAGGTATTTGCCAATTCAAGCTAAAAGGAGCAGACGTTACCTCACCAATCATCTGCCATTTGCCGTCAGCGTAAGTTTTGGCCCAAAATTGAACCTTCTGGACTTTTTGGGGTTCGTCAATGGAAATTTGGATCGTGATATTTGCCGATCTTGTGATTTCACCCGCCTGGGGTGAAATCAGGCTGCCTCCTTGGGCATTGGCATTTTGATTTTGGTCGATAATTTGGGTTTTTCGCCCAAAAAGCGGCCTGATAATCAAAAGGGCGATTATCAGCCCAAAGATAATAAGGGCTACTACCCCAAAAGGGTTAATCGGCCAGCCTTTGGGGCCTTTCTCAATTGGCCCTCTTTTTTCTTCCATAAATCTAAATTATAGGTGTTCCGCCAAGTTTCGCTTTTCGCCTTTTCATCGAGTCAGACTCGATTCAATACTATCCGTATACGGCTCAGAGTGCAACTTTTGGCGGACTTGCGCTTTTAGCGCGCTGTCAAATATTCATTTTGGATACTCTGATATCTTGAAATATATTGACAGTAGGTTAGAATGACCGTATTCGCCCCATGTCAAGACTAACGCTACTCCAAAAATTGGTAACGACAATTTTAGGTTTGATCATCGGCTTTTTGACCTGGTTTATCAGGTTGGTCACCTTTTTTGGAGACATCACCATTTGGGTGACAAAAGCCGCAGCCAAAAGTCTTTATTTGGCCCTCCAGCGAATCAATATTGATTTTAAAAAGGTCAGACCCGACTTCGCCGCCAGAGTTGACCGAATCATCCACCATCCTCTTATTAACCAGGACCGCAGCTTCAAAGTTGGTTTAGCGACAATTGCCCTGATTATTCTTTCGATTTGGTTTTTTACACGCGATCTTCCCAGCCCCAAACAGCTTGAGAATAGGCAATTCCCCCAAACCACCAAAATATACGATCGCAATGGGAAGCTACTTTACAACATCTATACCGACCAAAACCGGACCCTCGTGCCACTTTCGGAGATCCCAGACAACCTCAAGCGGGCAACCATTGCCATTGAGGACAAAGATTTTTACAAACACAGGGGGTTTGATATCTGGGGCATCGCCCGGGCGACAAGAAAGACTGTCTTGGAGCGCGATCTCCAGGGTGGTTCAACAATCACTCAGCAGCTTGTCAAAAGCGTTTTTCTGACGCCGGAACGAACCATTTCTCGAAAAATCAAAGAGCTTTATCTAGCATTTCGGGTGGAGATGGCTTTTTCCAAAGACCAAATTCTTGAGATGTATTTAAATCAGGTTCCATATGGGGGAACGGCCTGGGGTGTGGCAGCAGCTGCCGAGCAGTATTTTGGCAAAGATGTTGGCGACCTGACTCTTGCCGAATCGGCTATTTTGGCAGGGCTGCCAGCAGCCCCTACGTACTACTCCCCGTTTGGCCAAGATCCCCAAAGAGCCAAAGACAGGCAAAAACTGGTTCTTAAAAGAATGGTTGAGGAAAGATACATATCTCGCGAAGAGGCAGATCGCGCGGCTGGTGAGGAACTTCACTTCAGAGAAGCAGCAACCGACATTAAAGCACCCCATTTTGTCATGTACGTTCGAGAATATTTGGCCCAAAAATACGGTGAGGCCGTGACGGCTCAGGGCGGTTTGAAGGTTAGCACAACCCTTGATCTTGATATTCAAGAAACCAGTCAAAAAATTGTGGCGGGGAATATCGAAAAGCTCAAGGGGCTTAGAGTTTCCAATGGCGCTAGCCTCGTTACCAAACCTAAAACAGGTGAGATACTGGCAATGGTGGGCTCGCGCGACTTTTTCGACAAATCGATTGACGGCAATGTCAACGTGACTGTGGCTGCCAGACAACCAGGCTCGGCGATTAAACCTGTAAATTATGCAACTGCCTTTGAAAAGAGGCTGATCACGCCGGCAACGGTCATTATGGATGTGCCGACTACTTTTTCCGGTGGTCCAAGGCCCTACAAGCCGGTCAACTATGACGGCAGATACCACGGGCCGGTGCAAGCAAGATACGCTCTTGGCAATTCCTACAACATTCCTGCCGTTAAAGTCTTGGGGATCGTCGGCGTCGGCGAAATGATCAAAAAAGCGCGGGAGATGGGCATTAATACTTTTGAGGATGAGTCACGCTATGGACTGTCACTGACTTTAGGTGGCGGCGAGGTGCGCATGACCGAGATGGCAGCTGCTTTCGGTGTTTTTGCCAATGAAGGTGTAAGGGTAGATCTGGTGCCGGTTCTCAAAGTTGTTGACTCGCAGGGCAAAGTGCTTGAAGAATTTAAGCCAAAGGCAGGCAAAAAGGTTCTTTCAGGCGAAGTCGCATTCTTAATCTCCTCAATTCTTTCGGATAACAGTGCCAGAACTGCTGCCTTTGGAGCCAATAGTCTCCTTAACATCAAAGGCAAAACCGTCGCCGTCAAAACGGGAACAACCGATGATAAGCGCGACAACTGGACCATTGGATTTACGCCGAGTTTTCTGGTGGTAACTTGGGTTGGCAACAACGACAATACTCCAATGAATCCAGCTCTGGCTTCTGGCATTACCGGCGCGGCACCGATCTGGAATGCAATCATGACCGAGCTTTTGCGCGACAAGGTTAATGAGGCATTTAAAGTTCCCTCCGGAGTCAGAGGGCTGGAAATTTGCTCAACGACTGGCGGCCTAAAAACTGACGGCTGCAGTAACCGATTCGAGTACTTCCTTTCGGGAACAGAACCTAAGGAAGACACCTTCAAAAAGACGAAGGTCTGGGTGGACGTGACAACCGGTCAAATAGTACCCGCCGGTTCTCCAAATGCAGAGGAGAAGGAAGAGATTGTTATCCAGGATCCATATCTTAAAAAGGACTTCTGCGCCACTTGCCCACAGGTTTTGCCTTCACCTTCTCCATCTCCAGCGCCAGGGTAGCGGGAAGAAAAGCTCTAATTTTCAATTTCCAGTAGCCTCTGTTAGAATTTTCCCATCATGTCAAAGAAAATTTATTTGACAACTGCTATTCCTTACGTCAATGCCGCACCGCATATTGGTTTTGCCCTTGAGGCGGTGCAGGCGGATTGTGTCGCGCGATTTTATCGGGCGGCAGGTTTCGATGTGCTTTTTTCCTCTGGCACGGACGAGAACAGCCTTAAAAATGTCCAGGCAGCGGAGGCAGAGAGTATCCCTGTCCAAAAGTTTATTGACAAATATGCGAAACAATTTGAGAACCTAAAGCCTGCCTTAAATCTCTCCTGGGATATTTTTAACAGAACCAGCCAAAAACACCATTTTGCCGGCGCCCAAAAACTTTGGAGTCTTTGCAAGAAAGAAGATATTTACAAGAAAAAATACCGGGGGCTTTACTGCATTGGTTGCGAGGTTTTTTATAGAGCAGGTGATATTATCGGCGGTAGGTGTCCAGAGGAACACACTAATATTGAGGAGGTTGAGGAGGAAAATTATTTCTTTAAGTTATCAAATTACACGGATTTTTTAGAAAGACTGATCGCCACAGATCGATTGCGGATCATCCCTCAAACACGAAAGAACGAAGTGCTTTCGTTTATTGATCAGGGACTTGAGGATTTCTCTATCTCACGATCAGTTGAGCGAGCTCGAGGCTGGGGTGTACCGGTACCGGATGAAAAGACAGGCCTGCCTGCCGGCAGGCAGGTAATGTATGTCTGGTTTGATGCCCTAACCACATATTTGACATCTTTGGGATTCGGCACTGATGAGAAACTATTCAAAAAATATTGGGCTCATTCAGGGCTAACTCGCCTGCACGTCATTGGCAAGGGCATCATCCGTTTTCATGCCGTTTACTGGCCGGCGATTTTAACTTCTGCCGGACTGCCCCTGCCCAACGCCGAGTTTGTTCATGGCTATGTGACCGTGGAGGGCCAAAAAATCTCCAAGACTTTAGGCAATGTCATTGATCCGTTTGAGCTGGTGGATAAATATGGCGTTGATGCGGTGAGGTTTTATCTCTTGCGGGAAATTCCTTCACATGGAGATGGGGATTTTTCAATTTCGCGATTTCGCGAACTCTATAATGGGGAGCTTGCCAATGGCCTGGGTAATTTAGTAGCAAGGGTGGCAAGGCTTGCCAGCGACACGAAATTGAGTCTGCCGGTCAAGAAGAACTTCAAATTCAAAAAACAGGTTTTTGAAAATCTTAAAAACTTTAGGTTTGATTTGGCAATCCTGGCGCTTTGGGATGAAATTGGACTGCTTAATAAAAGACTGAATCAAGAAAAGCCTTGGGAGCTTGAGGGGTCAAAATTAAAGACAGCCATTTCCCCAATTGCCCAGGAAATTCGTGAAGTTGCCTTTAACCTTTCGCCGTTTCTGCCAAAAACATCCCAAAAAATTCTCGATCAATTTACGGGGAGAATTTCCCAAGAAACTCCACTTTTTCC
>CAZBJS010000037.1:0-5816 GCA_964492295.1 uncultured Gammaproteobacteria bacterium | reverse complement strand
GCTAAAGTTTGGCGGAGAGGGAGGGATTCGAACCCTCGATACCCTTTCGGATATACGGCATTTCCAGTGCCGCCCGTTCGGCCACTCCGGCACCTCTCCCTATTAATTTCCAAATAGCATATAATTATAGCGCTTTTTGGTCGATACAACCTAAAAGACTTTGCGCCCATAGTTCAAGGGACAGAACGTTAGGTTCCGGACCTAAAGGTTGGAGGTTCGAGTCCTCCTGGGCGCACTTTGATGGATCAAGTTGAGCAAGTCAAAAGCAAGGTTGATATAGTCGAGATTATTTCCTCATATTTACCCCTTCGCAAAGCGGGACGCAACTTTGCCGCTCTTTGTCCATTCCATAGCGAAAAGACCCCTTCTTTTATGGTTTCGCCCGAGCGGCAGGTTTTTAAGTGCTTTGGCTGCTCTGAGGCCGGTGACGTTTTTACTTTTCTGGAAAAAATGGAAGGTTGGGATTTCCGCGAAACCCTCGAGGAGCTGGCCAAAAGAGTCGGAGTTAAGCTTACCTATACTGGCGGTTTTGGAAAGACAAAAATCAAGGACAAACTTGTCGAGATTAACAATTTGGTTGCCAAGTTTTACGCCCACGTCCTCAACAAACACCCCCTTGGGGAGACAGCACGCAAGTATCTTAAAAGGCGGGGAATCAGAAAAAACATTTGGGAAAAATTTGGCCTAGGTTATGCCCCTGGGGGTTGGGAGAATGCACTTAATTTCCTGACCAAGCGCGGGTTAGCTCTTGAGGATGTCGCCACTGCCGGGTTATTGGTTTCTCGTGACGCCGGCCGACAGTCTTACTACGACAGATTCCGCGAGCGTCTCATTTTCCCGCTCAAAGATAGCAGAGGCACGATTTTGGGTTTTTCGGGACGAATTATCGAACCAGAAACTCTTCGACGGGGCTCAGTGCAAGCCAGAAATGAGGCGAAATATGTCAATAGTCCAGAAACTCCGATATTTACCAAAGGCTCGATACTCTTTGGGCTTGATGTTGCCAGAGGGGCAATTAGGGATAAAGGGGAGGCGATTTTAGTAGAAGGCGAGTTTGATGTTCTTTCCTCGGCTTCCGCCGGTGTTCAAAATGTGATTGCTTCCAAAGGAACGGCCTTGACCGACCGACAAGTGGCCATAGTTGGCAGGATTTGCGAAAATGTCGTGCTTTGTTTCGATACCGATCTAGCAGGAGATGCTGCGGCCAGGCGGGGAATAGAGCTATTGGATCTTGCGGGAGTTAATATCCGAGTGGCGACCCTCGGACGCTATAAAGATCCTGATGAATTTGCCCAAAAGGACCCGACAGGATTTGCCAAAGCGATTCGTGGGGCGGGGGGCGTCTATGATTACCTTATTGATTCGGCAGCCGAAAGACACGACCCCCACGATCCTGTTGGTAAAAAGAAAATCGGGAAGGAAATTATGCCGACTCTGGCGCGAATTTCCGATGACTTGGTCCGAGCCCACTACATTGAAAAATTGGCGAAACTTTTGGATCTTGAGGCAACTCTTGTTGCCTCGGCGATTGAGAAGAAAGTTGAGGATCTTTATGTCGGTGATTCAAATTTGACTGGCGATGCCGCCTCATCAACGGGGGTGACTCTTGAGGAGTATTTTTTATCTCTGGTGATTGCTCAGGAAGAGCTTCAGCCTGGCTTTTTGGTTCTGCTTTTGTCTGAGGATTTCGAGAAAGATGAAGCTAGATTATTCTGGAAGTGGCTTCATGATATAATTGGTCGTTCCAAAACGAGATCTTTTGGTGCTCTTTTTAAAAAATTACCCGAGAAGCTGGCTCGGTTCGTTGATGGTCTTTATCTTATCAACATCAGCCCGGCATTTGGAGAAAAAGAAGCTTTGACAGCCGAAATTGCCAAAATTGCCAAAAGGATTAAGCAAAAATCTATAAGAGGGCAACTTGCCCAAATGTCGCAACGCCTGAAGGAGGCACAGAAGAAATCAGACAAACTTGAAATTGCCACCCTGATAAAGAAATTCAATCAACTCTCGACTTATTTGAAGGAGGCGATTTAAAAGTGACTAAGGCAGGCACCCAAACGACTTCAACCAAAAACGAAAAGGTTGAAAAGAAGAACCTGAGCTCCACTTGGAACCTTGATTCTCGCAATGCTCGAATTAAAGAGAAAAAGATTGACGTAAAGCTTGAAATCAGAAAGCTGGTCAAACGGGGCCGCGAACAAGGGTTTGTTACTCAGGATGAGATTCTAGTAATTTTTCCTCAGCCGGAAAATCATATCGGGGAAATTGACGAGCTTTACCATAGATTCCTTGACGAAGGAATTGATGTTTTTGACACCACCGAAATTGATACCTCAGATATCACCAAGCCGGTCAGTGAGCTGGAAAAAGAGCTGGAAGGCCTGACAACGCTGGAGGAAGGTTATCTTTCTGACCCGGTAAGAATGTATCTGCGCGAAATTGGCCGAGTTTCACTTTTGACTTATGAAGAGGAGGTTGCTTTGGCCAAAAGGGTCGAAAAGGCAGATAAGCGGGCCCGGGAAAAACTGATCAATGCCAATTTGCGCTTGGTGGTTTCTATTGCCAAAAAATACGTTAATCGTGGTCTTACTCTTTTGGATCTTATTGAGGAGGGGAACATTGGCTTGATGCGAGCGGTGATGAAGTATGACTGGCGTCGCGGCTATAAATTTTCGACATACGCAACTTGGTGGATCCGTCAGGCAATAACCCGGGCAATTGCCGACCAGGCGAGGACTATCAGGATTCCTGTCCATATGGTTGAGACTATCAATAAGTTCAACAGAATTTCCAGAAAATTAATACAGGAATTGGGTAGGGAGCCGGCACCCGAGGAGGTGGCAATGGAGATGGATATTGGGGTTGATAAGGTAAGAGAGATTATTAAAATTTCACAGGAGCCGGCATCGCTTGAAGCGCCGGTCGGAGAAGAGGAGGATTCAAGACTCGGAGACTTTATTCAGGATGTTTCGGCAAGTCCCACTGATCAGGCTACCCAGGCACTCTTGAAGGATCATATCAGAGAGGTTTTGGCGACGCTTTCCCCCAGAGAGGCCAAGGTTTTGGAATATCGGTTCGGACTTGAAGACGGAAAGCAGAGAACACTGGAGGAAGTTGGGCGTGAATTTGGGGTAACCCGCGAGCGGATTCGTCAAATTGAGGCCAAGGCAATCAGAAAACTGAGGCACCCTACCCGATCTAAAAAACTGCGAGATTATCTATAGACAATTGACAATTGACAATTGACAATTGACAATTAGATTGGTGGAATTTTCTGTATCTAACGCCATCGCCCTCATTTCTCTTTTGATTTCTCTTTCGGCAACTTATAACGCGATTTTGTTAAGAGGTGGCAAACTAGCTTGGAGTCAGGTTTTGATAGTATTGGCGATGGTTTCATTCATGCTTTCACTCCTTTTGGCTAGATTTTTGGCAAGCCAGATAGTTTTTGGGATTGTCAGTTTAAGTGACGTTCTTTTTGTTTTGGGATTTGTGTTGCTTTTAGCTGCTTCTATTAAGCTGCATGTTTCTCTAAAGTAAACCTTTTTGATACTTGGAGATTGCGGCCACCATAGTTTAAGATATCCCCATGAAATTTATCAAGTCATTCTGGAGGCGGTGGCTAGTAATTGCCCAAGCTGTCGGTAATTTTCAGGCACAGGTTATTTTGACTGTATTTTATCTGGCGATTCTTCTGCCAGTCGGTATTTTACTTAGGATCTTTGCGGATCCTCTGAGATTTCGGAATGTCACGAGAAGTAATTTTCAAAAATGGCAACATCCAAGACAAAGTCTAGAAGAGTCTAGAAAACAGTATTAGCAAATTAACCTAATTTCTAATTGACCTAAGGACTAAACTCCTAAAATTTGAAATTGCGGATTTTTTTAGAAATTAGAAATTAGAGCTTAGAAATTTTCAGTGTATGTATATCCTTGGCATTTCCTGTTTTTATCATGAGGCGGCAGCAACACTCATTCGTGACGGGCAAGTGGTGGCCGCCAGCGCCGAAGAACGCTTTAGCCGCAAAAAACACGACAGTGATTTTCCCAAAGGGGCGATCGAATTTTGTCTTAAAAAAGCCGCCATTGGGGCATCTCGACTGGATTTTGTGGTTTTTTATGAGAAGCCCTTTTGGAAATTCCAGCGGATTTTGCTTTCGACTTTGGCTTCTTATCCGGCGGCTCCTCGTCTTTTTGCCAAAGCGATGGTTACTTGGCTTTCCGATAAACTCTGGGTAAGATCAATTATTGCCGATGAACTTGGAATTGAGCCGAAAAAAATTCTGTTTGTTCCTCATCATGTATCTCATGCCGCATCTGCCTTTTACGCTTCTGGTTTTGAAAAAGCGGCGATATTGACCTTTGATGCTGTCGGCGAGTGGACGACAACTACCTATGGGGTTGGTGATGGGTTGGGGCTTGCGATACTTGAAGAAATTAAATTTCCCCACAGCCTTGGCCTTTTGTATTCGGTCTTTACGGCCTTTTTGGGCTTTGAGGTCAACGACGGTGAGTATAAGGTGATGGGTATGGCCCCCTATGGCAAGCCTAAATACTTGGATCGAGTCAAAAAGCTTGCTCGCGTTTACAAAGATGGCTCATTTAGTCTAAACATGGATTTTTTTGCCTTTCACAGATCGGCTGAAAATTCATATAGCCCGAAATTTACCGAGCTCTTTGGAGAGCCCAGACCAAGGGATCTACATTTTTTTACAAAAACCTCGGGTTACCCTTCTTATTTTGGGCCGAAGCCGGCAAACTTCAATGAGCTCTGTGACTTGAACCAGAAATATGCTGATATCGCCGCCTCAATTCAGACCTTTTGCGAGGGGGTAATTTTGAAATTAGCAAAAACTGTTTGGGAAAAGGTGCAACTTGAAAATTTATGCATTGCCGGCGGAGTTGGTTTAAACAGCGTAGCCAATGGCCTGCTGTTGCGGCGGGGGCCTTTCAAGCGAATATTTGTACAACCGGCAGCCGGCGATGATGGCGGAAGCTTAGGCGCTGCTTTCTATGTTTATCATGCGATTTTAGGCAAACGGCGAAAGTTTACCCAGAATGACTGTTATTTTGGGGCAGATTTTACGGACCTCGAAATTGAGAAATTTTTGAAAAGCAAAAAGATTAAATACCAAAAAATCGCCTCCGAGGAAAAACTTGTGGATTTTTTAGCCGGCGCAATTGCCCTGGGAAAAGTTGTTGGTTTTTTCCACGGGAAGGCGGAATGGGGACCGAGAGCGCTTGGAGCCCGATCAATTTTGGCCGATCCGCGTCGGGAAGAGATGAAAGAAATAGTCAATACTAAGATCAAATTTCGTGAACCCTACAGACCTTTTGCGCCGGTTGTTCTTGCCGAGCGCGCAAGTGATTACTTTGAGGTGGATGGCCTTGCACACGAGCATCTCACAAACTTTATGCTTGGTGTCTTTGGCGTCAAGAAAGAAAAGCGCATTGTTATCCCGGCAGTAACCCATGCTGACGGATCAGGCAGGTTGCAAATTATCAATAGAGGCCAAAACAGAAGGTACTACGATTTAATAAGAAGATTCGGCCAAAAAACCGGAGTATATGTTCTTTTGAATACCTCTTTCAACCTAAAAGGAGAGCCGATTGTCAATTCACCCCAAAATGCTTTTGCCACTTTCCGCAACTCTGGACTGGATATTTTGGCGCTAGAGCGATATATTATCCGAAAGGAAGATATAACTTGAAAACTAAAACATGAAGTTTCTAAAACAAATGTTTTCCAGGGGTGGTGAAGCCGGAGAGCTTTTAAAGTTTCTCTGGGAAGCCAAACTCTGGTTTTTGATCCCCTT
>CAZBJS010000036.1:0-5900 GCA_964492295.1 uncultured Gammaproteobacteria bacterium | reverse complement strand
ATGGAAGGTGGTGTTCTAGTGGTGTTCTAAAGCCGGGCGATATATCGGCTGTTGTTTGTAAAGTCAGTTAAATTCCTTCAAGCCTTCTTTTGCTTGGCTGATGACTGCAGCCGCCCAAACAGCATAGCCTATGTCGGAAGGATGCAAACCATCACTTGATATCAATTCCGGATATTTTTTTGTAAACACATTACTACCCGAATGAAGATCAATAAAAATCGCGCCATGTTTTTCCGCTTGTCTGCTTATCACTTTGTTAAATTTCTTAACTTGGCTCCTAGCAAAAAGACGTATAAGAAATGATAAAGCTGGTAAATTAGAAAGGTCTGGAATGCTGTTGACAATAACTTTTGAGTCTGTTTTATTAACCACAGTTTCAATAAGGAAGCCCAGATCCCGCTCAAAGTTCTCTATTCTCGTCCGCTTTCTCAAATCATTGACGCCTACGGAAATTAGCACCAAATTAGGACTCAAATCTAACACTTGATTCAACTGAGATTCTACCAGGTCACTGATGGTTGCTCCTCGCTTGCCCAAATTATAAAATTTCACTCTTTTATTTTTCTGCCTCAAAACCTCAAAGATCAAATGAACAAACGATTTTTCGCTTTTGCTCGCCCCGACCCCCTCAACTGTACTATCACCTATAGCAACAAATGTAAAATCTTTTTTGAGAGCTAGTTTAGTTTCAATAAACTGCTTAATTCTCAAAAGAATACTATTTAACCTATATTTCATACTGGAGCTTTTGAAGATATATTATAACAAGACTGGGCTCAAAGCAGAAAGGGGACTTTAGACTTTAAGGGGAGGTACTGAGAAGTATTGTTACAGCAGGCTAAAGTTAGAACTTTTTGATTTGGTCCCAACCACCCCATTATTCCAAAATTCTTAAGAATATCAGAATAATAATTGCTCAATCTTGGATAAAACTTGACAACAGGCAAAATGTTACAATTTTTGAAGTGCCCTTTTCCTTTGTCGCATTTTTGGCTGTAGCCTTTCTTGCCGAGTCAGTTGGTACCATTACTGGTTTTGGAGCAACCACCATTTTGGTGCCGGCGGCTGCATTTTTTATTCCGGTAAAAGAAGCAATCGTTTTGGTTTCCCTGTTTCATTTTTTTGGGACGCTTTGGCGAACAATTGCTTTCAGAGGTGGCATAAACTGGCAAGTCGCCGTAACTTTTGGCGCCCCAAGCCTTGTTTTTTCGGCAATAGGAGCCTTCCTTCTTGCCGATGCCCCCATTGGCCTTATCGCCAAACTTTTGGGCATTTTATTAATAGTCTATGCAGTTATTTCTCTTTTAAAAAAAAGGATTCTGCTTCCCAAAAATCCTTCACTTTTGGCTTTAGGCGGTGGGGCAGTCGGTTTCCTTGCCGGACTGATAGGAACAGCCGGCGCCCTTCGTGGCGCATTTTTAACTTCCTGGAACTTAGAGAAGAATGTCTATTTAGGAACTGGGGCGGTTATGGGCTTAGGCGCTGATTTTGTCAGAGTTTTCGTTTATCAAAAAACCGGTCTTTTAACTCTCAGCCCAATTTTGGTGATCGTCTTGGCGACAGTTGCCCTTTTGGGGACTTTGGCGGGAAGAAAAATAGTTAAAGTCACCAGACAGGAAACCTTTGCCAAAGTAGTTTTTGTTGCTCTTATTCTTGCAGGACTCCGCTTTCTAGTTTCGTAAAAGCATAAGACCACTTTCATTCTTAAATTCTTAAGAATTTAAGAATGTGGTAAGATACTAATGTTGTGAAAAAGTTGACTAAAAAGCAAAAAGAAAAAATTCTAAAAGAGTTCGGTGGGCGCATGCCGACAAAAGAAGAGATCTTCGAAAAAATCAAAGCTTCCCAAGAGCGGTTAATGCAAGCTTTAGCCGGCGCTGCCAGAACTGCCCCAGATGATCCAGAGATCAGGAAACAGTTGTTAGAAGTTGTTGAAAGAGCCGCGAAACTAAGAAAGGGAATCTACAAGAAAGTTTTAAAAGAAGAACCACCAAACATTAGAAGAGACCCTAACTCTAGCAATTAAACTGAAGTAAACATTCCAACATTCTTAAGAATATTGGAATAAAGAGTGCAGAATCTTTTTATGTTAAAACCAAGACAATTAGAGCGAATTGTTAAAGGGTTTGCCAATCACAGGCGAATTCAGATCCTCCAACTTTTGGAGAAAACCCCGGAGCTTTCTGTACAAGAGATATCTGGGCAGTTAAAAATCAACTTTAAAACCGCCAGCGAGCATATTCGCAGGTTAGCACTTGCTGGCCTGGTTCTTAAGCGCAACCAGGGAGCGAATGTCCGCCATAAACCTTCAGATCTCGGCAAAATCATTCTCAAATTCTTAAGAACATTGGAATGAAAGTACCGGGATAGGGAAGAATATTGGAATAAATTTTCTTGACACTGTTTATAAACAGACATAAAATTCTTCCAAATGCCAGGCGATAAATATACAGCAGTTTGGGTTTCTCATTCTTCAATAAGTGATTTTTTGAGGTGTCCACGCGCATACTACCTAAATAATGTTTATAGAAACCAAAAATCTGGCCACAAAATAACTTTAATGGCACCTGTATTGGCTTTGGGACAAGCCGTACATGTTGTTCTTGAATCAATCGCAATTCAAAAACTGGAAGACAGATTAAAATTTCCATTGATGGATAGGTATGAAAATAGCTGGAAAAAATTTTCAGGAAAATATGGAGGTTTTAAATCCAGGGACGAGGAAGCAGTTTATAAAAATAGGGGGGCTAATATGATAAGACGTGTGAAAAATAATCCTGGACCGATTTTAAGAAAAGCAATTAAAATTAAGGAGGAGCTCCCACACTATTGGCTTTCTGAAAAAGAAAATATTATATTGTGTGGCAAGATTGACTGGCTCGAATATCTACCTGAAGATGATTCAGTCCACATCATCGATTTTAAGACTGGGAAACATGATGAAAAAGATGATTCTCTGCAATTACCTATTTATCGTTTGCTTGTAGAAAATTGTCAGAGGAGAAAAGCAACTAAAGCTAGCTTCTGGTATTTGGACAGGTCCGATGCCCCAACTGAAGTGCAGCTTCCAACTACTGCTGAAGCATTTAAATCAGTTATTAATATAGCAAGAAAGATTAAAGCCGCTAGAGAGTCGAAAGAATTCAAATGTTCCAGAAACGGTTGCTATGCTTGCGAGCCCCTAGAGGCGGTTGTTAACGGTTATGGAGAGTTTATAGGTGTTGATGATTACAAAAGAGATATTTATATCCTTAAATAATAAGGCTCCAACCATTATGAATTTAGACGAGCAGAAAAAAATTCAAAAACATTTTGAAAGAATGTATCAGTTTGGTCAAAAGCCCTGGGTGGAGCATGGGCTCGAGCCGACCTTCTTATTTTTTTTGAAATTTTTAAAGAAGAAGTACGAAAAGGCAAAGGTTCTTGATATCGGCTGTGGAAATGGCTGGATTTCTTTAATCGCCGCAAAAGAAGGTCATGAAGTCTTGGGAATCGATTCATCACCCACCGCTATAGCCCAAGCAAGAGAATCGGCTAAATCTGAAGGAGTAGAAAACGTAAATTTTGAAATGGGAGATGCTTTAGATTTACCCTATCAAGACAATTTTTTTAATGCTCTAATTGACAGAGGTCTTTTTCATCACATCTTGCCCGAAAACCGTCCACTTTATTTAGAAAACATCCTGCGAGTCCTAAAACCCAAATCCCACTTTTATCTTTCCCTTTTTAGTATCCACAATCCAGTTGGAATTGGCCAACTTTTTACAAAAGTGCTAGTTGAAGAAATTTTCGGCAATAATTTCTCAATAAATCAATATTCCGCTGATCCTCTTCGGGCTGACCTGCCAGCTCATCTTCTTCATTTCATTATGGAGAGAAAGTAGTATTAAAATTTAAGCCAAGAGAGCTACTTGTTTTAGTTCGTTTAAGATCATCCTGTTTGAATCTATAATTCCTACTTCTGTATAAGCTAGGCTCATCTTTTTGCACATATCTTTTAGATAAGGGGTTATTAATTTCAGCTTGTTTCTTGGGCATTGGGGGAAAAGATGATGTTCTATTTGATAATTAAGTCCGAGATATACAATATCTGTAACCGCATGGGGGGAAATATTGCGGCTGGTTATTACTTGTTGCTCAAGAAAGGAAAATCTTGAGTTTTTTTCGATTTCCGGCATTCCTTTGTGATTTGGAGCAAAAATGTTAAATAGATAGACCCCGGCAGTTGAATTTATGACCACAAAAAGAACCAGTGCTTTTGTAATATCAAAAATAATAAACGGCAAAACAAACCAAGCAAAAAGGCCAACCATGTAAACTGCTATCTGCCATAAAATTCCCGCTTTAAAGTTTTTTTTGAAATAGGATACACTCCCCAACTTTAGCGTAAAGGCAACTAAAAGACCCATTGGGAAATAAAGATATGCCTGATATTTACGAAGTAATTTAGCTAGCCCCTTTTTTTCTAGATATCTATCTTCCGAAAAAGAAAGAAGAGGCAAATTAAGGTCTGGATCCTTATCCCCTTCATTAGGCCTTGCATGGTGCCTCTCGTGATTCCCCTTCCAATCATTGTAGACAATCCCGGCAATGCCACTAACGATATAACCGGCAAAGTCGTTAATTTTGGCAGATTTAAAAATTGATCTATGGACACAATCGTGCATCAGGCCGGCAACTTGAACGGAGAAAAAGGCAAGAGAAAAACCAGAAACTATAAAAGCCAAAAAATTACCTGAAATATACAAAAAGTAAAGGCTTGCTGAGAAACCAAAAAAGACAGCCAGTGTGAGGAAACCGTAATATTTATAGTCTCTGTCTAAGATTCCTGCCGCCGTTACCTGTTTTTTCAATAAGGCATACATTCTTGATCCATCTACAAGCGAAAGTTTTTGATACGCTCCCTCTGCCCTTGAAATGTACTTTTTCATATTGCGAATATTATCTCATAATTTTGATTTTTACCAAAAATATGTGTAGAATACGTCAATGGCGGGGCGAATTGCGCACAAAATCGCAACTTTAGGTTCTCATTCTGCGCTTCAAATCCTCAAAGGCGCCAAAGACGAAGGCTTTAAAACAATTGTTGTTGCCCCCTCAAGCCGCGTTTCCCTCTACAGGCGATTCAAATTTATTGACAAGATTTTTGAAATTCCCACTTTTTCCGATTTCCCCAAAATCGAAGATAAGTTAATTTCCGAGCGTGCAATCATTATTCCCCACGGCTCTTTTGTTGCTTATCTGGGACTTGAGGAAAACAAAAAAATGAAAGTTCCTTATTTTGGTAATAAACGGGTGCTTGATTGGGAATCAGACAGACTAAAACAACGCCAGTGGATGGAGAAAGCAGGCGTGCCTGTCCCCCAAAAATTTTCCAATCCTTCAGAAATCGATCGGCCTGTGATGGTCAAATCATACGGTGCTGCCGGCGGCTATGGTTATTTTTTTGCCAAGAATAAAAAAGAATTTGCAACCCGTATTAAAAAATTTAAGGCAAGAGATTACATTATTCAAGAATATGTGATCGGAGTTCCCATTTACATCCACTATTTTTATTCACCACTTTCTGGACGGTTGGAGATCCTTTCAATCGATAAGCGCTATGAGACTAATGTCGATTCACTTGGCAGAATTCCTTCCCAAAACCAACAGGGCCTGGGAATCGAGCCTTCATTTGTCGTTGTTGGCAATATCCCCTTGACCTTACGAGAGTCTCTCCTTGCCGAAGCATTTGAAATGGGCGAACGAGCCGTTGCCACTTCCAAAAAATTAATTAGGGGTGGTCTTTGGGGACCGTTTTGTCTTGAGACGATTATTACTCCAGAGCAAAAATTTTCGATTATTGAAATTTCCTGCCGTATTGTTGCCGGCACCAACCTTTTCATCACCGGCTCTCCTTA
>CAZBJS010000035.1:0-6211 GCA_964492295.1 uncultured Gammaproteobacteria bacterium | reverse complement strand
ATAAAATTGCCCCTGAAACGCGCTTCGGTCTCTTTACCCATAGGAAAGATATTATAGAAGAGCTGGAAATTTATCAAGTTCAGCCCTGAGAAATGCTACAATTAAATCGTGAAGATTGCCTCTTACCTCGTTATCATTTTTTTTGCTCCGGCAATCTTGTTATTAAATTTTCATCTTTTGGTTTTTAATAAAAATTTCTATAAATCGGAATTTACCAAACTAAATGTTTATCGAGAGTTTTCTTCCCAAGAAGAGGTGGATGATCAAACGTCGAAACTGATTCAATACTTATGTTGCAATGGCACTCTTGATGATAGTTTCTTTGACGAAAGAGAAAGGCTTCATCTTTTTGATGTAAAAAATCTGATAAAAATAGTTAATGTTCAATTCTTTCTTTTTTCGACTTTAATATTAATTTGTTTTGGTCTGAATCTTAGAGAAAAAAAATTTACGACTTTGTTTTCCAGCTTGAAATGGGGATCGGCGCTGGCGATTCTGGCAATATTGCTTTTATGGGTATCAACAACTGTCAATTTTGAAAAAGTTTTTGTAAATTTTCATTTTGTAGTTTTTCAAAATGATTATTGGCAACTTCCACCAGAGTCAAATCTTCTAAAATTATTTCCCCAACAATTTTTTGTCGATTTTGCCAATCGGATTGCCATCCAGACTATTTTAATGGCGGCAGTAACTTTCATCGCAAGCTTTTTTTTCGGAGCCAAATTTGATACCAAGAAGCGTTGAGATTGGACCTTTCACACTACACCTCTACGGCCTAATTGTTGCCGCCTCAATTTATCTTGGCTGGTTTTTAGCAAGGAAAAGAGCTGCCGCCTACAAGATTCCGCGGCATTTTTTTGATGATCCAATATTGATCATCCCTCTCATCTTAGGCATTGCCGGGGCGAGACTTTATCACGTCGTTGACTATTGGAACATTTACAGTCATGATCTTATTTCGATCTTATTTATCAATCGAGGAGGGTTGGCTATTTGGGGCGGGATTTTAGGCGCGGCAATTGGGTTTCTGATTGTAGCCAAAATAAAAAAACTTGAGGCATTGACCGTTTTGGATTTAGCCGCACCCTCGCTTCTTCTGGGACAGGCCATTGGTCGGGTAGCCAATTTTGTCAACCAAGAAGGTTTTGGTCCGCCAACAACTCTTCCATGGGCGGTATACATTGAGCCGCCAAATCGGCCTCCTCAATTTAGTAATTTTGCCCATTTTCACCCTACCTTTTTTTATGAAGCCATTCTCAATTTAATCTTTTTTCTGCTGCTCCTTTATTTTGCAAAAAATCTGAAGGGCAGGGGACAAGCCTTTGCGCTTTACTTAATTTTCTACTCAATTGCCAGGTTTATTACTGAGTTTTGGCGCATCGACACCGCTGTTTTAGTAGAAGTTAAGGTTGCGCACATCATCTCAATTTTTGCTTTCACGATCGGTTTGCTTTTATTTTCCACTAGGAAAAGGAGGGGTTGACCCCGCTTAATCTTACTTTTCGCCTTTGTAGTACTATCCGTACACGGCTCAAAGAGCGATTTTACGGGGTCTGCGCCCCGTTCATGTGAACTGAACGGGGGTTGACATCAATTAGCACTCGTGGTATCCTTTCTGCTAATCTCCCTCGTCAGCAAAATTGACTCGGGATAAACTATACAGAAAGGCATATAATATAAAGGATGGCTATCTTTTTAGACCAGCAAAAACCCAAACTTAAAAACGAGTTGCCAGTCGTGCCTCTTCGAGATACGGTGGTTTTCCCTTCTTCAATGGTTCCAATCACGGTTGGCAGGCCAAAGGTTAAATTGGGGCTTGACAGCGCCTGGTCAAGCGACAGACTTGCTGTTTTTGTTTCCCAAAAGAATCCTCGCATTGAAAACCCAGCACCCAACGACATTTATTCTGTAGGCACTGTCGGGCTTATCCGAAGATTGTGGCGAGTTGACAACGAGTACAATTTGGCTGTCGAGGGTTTAAGTCGCGTTTATCTTAAAGAATTTATTCAAATAGAGCCCTTTTTGGCGGTCAAAGTTGAGGAAATTCCCGAGCTTACCCAAAAAACGGAGGAGATCGAAGCTCTTTTTAGAACTCTTCTTGCTAAGATTAAAAAGTATAGTGAGTTAGGTGGTGTTTTGAGTCTTGAATCGTCAATCCACATCTTCTCAACCGATGACCCAAATCAGCTAGTCAACATCGTCACTGCTTCAATTGACCTTAAAACTGCTGATAAGCAACAAATTCTGGAAATGGTCGACACCAAAACGAGACTTGAGAAACTTTCCGAGCTTTTAAGTCGCGAAATTCGAATCTTGGAGATTTCTTCAAAAATAGACACCGAAACCCAAGAAAGAGTCGGTAAAGTGACCAAAGAAGCAATCCTTCGGGAAAAGATGAAGTCCATTGAAAAAGAACTTGGCGAAGATGACGAGGTCCGCGAAATCGCCGAATTCCGAAAGAAAATTAAAGCGGCTCAGATGTCTGGCGATGTTAGACAAAAAGCAGAGAGGGAGCTGTTGAGGCTTGCTAAAATGTCCTCCTACAATCCTGAGTCATCATACATCAGAACTTACCTCGAATGGTTGGTAGATCTTCCTTGGAAGGTTAAAGGGAGACGGGTTGCCGATGTTGAGTTTGCCGCCAAGGTCTTGGATGAGGACCATTACGGTCTGCCCAAAGTTAAAGAGCGAGTTTTGGAATATCTTGCTGTTCACAAATTAGTTGGCAAAATAAAAGGTCCTATTCTCTGTTTCGTTGGGCCACCGGGAGTTGGTAAAACTTCAATCGGCAAATCAATTGCCCGAGCGCTTAGTCGAAAGTTTATCAGAGTATCTTTAGGTGGTATCCATGACGAGGCCGAAATTCGCGGGCACCGAAGAACTTATGTTGGGGCACTCCCCGGCCGAATTATTCAGGGCATCAAAAATGCCGGCACCAAAAATCCAGTTTTTATGCTTGATGAAATTGACAAGATTGGTATGGATTTCAGAGGAGATCCTTCCTCAGCTCTTCTTGAAGCTTTGGATCCTGAACAAAATAACTCATTCTCGGATCACTATCTCGAAGTAGCCTATGATCTTTCGGATGTGATGTTTATAACAACTGGCAATATCTTGGACACGATCCCACCGGCACTTCGTGACCGACTTGAGGTGATTAGTTTTCCCGGATACACTGAGGATGAAAAGTTCTACATTGCCAAAAGATTTCTTATTCCAAAGCAACTTGAGGCGCACGGCCTTGCAAAAGTTAAGGTCAAAATCGCCGACAATGCAATTAAAGAGATAATTACCAGATACACCCGTGAAGCAGGGGTCAGGGAGTTGGAGAGGGAAATTGCCGCGATCCTGCGAAAGGTTGCTAAAAAATTCGCCACTGCCAATAAACAAAAAGAGATCGTCATTAACCCCAAGCAGCTGCACAGTTATCTTGGCCCATACAAGTTCTCAAAAGCCATTGCCGAAACGAAAGACGAGCTCGGAATGGCCACCGGTCTTTCAGTAACGCCGGCAGGGGGAGAGATTATCTTTGTCGAAGTTACCCTGATGCCTGGCCGCGGCCAACTAATTCTTACAGGACAGCTGGGTGATGTGATGAAGGAGTCTGCCCAAGCCGCTCTCTCATATGTTAAGTCTCGGGTTAAGATTTTGGGAATCAAGGATAATCTTGCTTCCAAAACGGATGTCCACATTCATGTTCCCGAGGGCGCAGTGCCCAAAGAAGGTCCATCGGCAGGTATTGCCCTCACCACCGCTCTTGTCTCAGCTCTTACTAAAATTCCAGTGAGAAGAGGAGTAGGCATGACCGGTGAGGTGACTTTGCGCGGTCGGGTTTTGGAAATTGGCGGCGTCAAAGAGAAAGTATTGGCGGCCCATCGAGCAGGCTTGACGACAATAATTCTGCCAAAGGCCAACGCCAAAGATCTCGAGGAAATCCCCAAGAATGTTAAACATGATCTGCAATTTATCCTGGCCGAGCATATGGACGAGGTTCTTAAAGTTGGTTTGACCAAACCCTTGCCTCAGGAAAAAGCGGCCAGAAAAGATCTTACTGGGCAAGAGAAAACCGAAAAGCCTTTTGCCCTTCCCCAAGCTGCAAGCTAAATTTTCCCCAAAAAGGTTGCAAATTAGCTCAAAAATTTGTATGATTTCACGAATCAGCAGTGGAAATTTTAAGTACTCTTAACCCCTCATTCGGACTGCCCTTTGCAGTGGCTAGCTCGACCGCAGCTATTTTGTATGGCTTGATTTTGGCATTTAGAATAGTCTCCCAAGACGCTGGCTCCGCCAAAATGCGCTCAATTGCTGACGCAATTGCCGAAGGTGCCAGTGCTTATCTTGCCAGGCAGTATACGGTAATTTTCTTTGTCGCCCTCGTAATTTTCCTGACAATCTGGCGTTTCTTGGGATTAACAGTCGCTTTTGGTTTTTTGGTGGGAGCAGCTGCATCTTCCGCCTCTGGATTTATTGGTATGAACATTTCTGTTCGAGCTAATGTCCGCACCACTCAAGCTGCCAAAAAGGGCTTAAAGAAAGCTTTAGCTATTGCTTTTTCTGGTGGCTCGGTAACTGGTCTCTTGGTAGTGGGCCTTGCCCTTCTTTCAGTTGCTGGCTATTATGGCGCGACCGGTGATCTGGCGGGCCTAGTCGGTTTAGGCTTTGGCGGCTCGTTAATTTCAATATTCGCCAGACTCGGCGGTGGAATTTTTACCAAGGGTGCCGATGTTGGTGCTGATCTAGTTGGCAAAGTGGAAGTTGGCATTCCGGAGGATGACCCCCGAAATCCGGCAGTTATTGCCGATAACGTTGGGGATAATGTCGGTGATTGTGCCGGTATGGCTGCGGATCTTTTCGAAACCTATGCAGTGACGACTGTTGCTGCGATGCTTTTGGGCTCACTGCTTTTTCCTAACTTTCTAGGAGCAATTCTTTATCCCTTGACTTTGGGAGCAATGGCCATTGTCGCCACACTCGTCGCTACCTTTTTTGTAAGATTGCCCAAAAACAAAAGTATCATGGGCGCGCTGTACACCGGATTAATAGTTGCCGCAGCCCTTTGTGCCCTGGGCTTTTATTTTGCTACCAGTTTAATGATGAATGCCAACGGGGTTTACGATCCGATAAATATCTACATTGCTTCACTAATTGGCATTTTTGTAACGGTTCTGATAGTTGTTATCACTGAATACTACACAGCAACAAAATTCAAACCGGTTCAGAGAATCGCTGCCGCCTCAACGGCCGGTCATGCCACCAACATCATTGCCGGCTTGGCGGTTTCGACAAGATCAACGTTTTGGCCGACTATGGTTATTTGTGTGGCAATCCTGGCAGCCTACTTTTTGGCAGGTCTTTATGGTATCGCCATTGCAGCGGTTTCAATGCTTTCACTGGCGGGAATCATGGTTTCAATAGATGCCTTCGGGCCAATCACTGACAATGCCGGTGGCATAGCCGAGATGGCTGGCCTCCCCAAGGAGGTTAGAGATGTTACTGATCCTCTCGATGCCGTCGGCAACACGACCAAAGCCGTCACCAAGGGTTATGCAATTGCCTCGGCAGCTCTGGCTGCCCTTGTTCTTTTTGCAGCCTATGCCCAAGAACTCAATAGCGAGGGAGCCTTTGTGGAATTTTCGCTTTCCGATCCTAAAGTGTTGGTCGGTCTTTTAATTGGGGCCTCATTGCCTTTCCTTTTTGTTTCCTATGCGATGGAAGCTGTTGCCGCCGCCGGCCAAGAGGTTGTTAGCGAAGTCAGGCGCCAATTTAGGCAACTGCCGGGGATTCTAACTGGTAAAACCAGACCACAGTATGATCGGGCCGTTGATATTGTTACTGCCAAAGCCCTCAAATTAATGATTGTGCCCGCTTTAATTCCGGTCGTTGCTCCGATTGCGGTTGGTTTTATCCTTGGCCCCAAATCTCTTGGCGGGCTTCTTATAGGATCAATAGTTTCTGGAGTCTTCGTGGCAGTCTCAATGACCACTGGCGGGGCTGCTTGGGACAATGCCAAAAAGTATATTGAAGCCGGTAATTTTGGTGGCCGTGGATCGGAAACACACAAAGCAGCCGTAACCGGGGATACTGTCGGTGATCCGTATAAAGATACAGCGGGACCGGCGATTAATCCTATGATCAAGATTATCAACATTGTAGCCCTCTTACTTATTCCATTCCTAGTCTAGTCCGCTGTATCTTTGCGAGAATTTCGCAA
>CAZBJS010000034.1:0-6436 GCA_964492295.1 uncultured Gammaproteobacteria bacterium | reverse complement strand
CAGCTTCCTTGAGTGATTGATGCCTGATTGTTTTGTACGGGGAAGCAAAATGGCCTTCGGAGACGGCAAGACCAGTGGTTTTTTGCCCCAAGTCTACTCCCAAAATCACAAGGCAATTGTCGTTTGTCAGTCATAACTTGTCAACTTAAAACAACGAACAATAATTTGGGGCTAAAAATTAGGGCTCGTTTACGCTGGATTTTACTGCAATGCCCGATAGGTTTTACTTTTACAAAACTTTAGCAGGTTTACTTCTCAGAAAGTCAAGAAGTTTGTACAGATGTTATCAGTTGTCCTGCAATTCCGTCGGCTTTCTTCCTAGCCCTCTTAATTCTAGTTTCATAAAAAGGCTTTGGCATATAGCCCAAAACTGAGGATAAAAATTTTGGATATTCTCTTTTTTCCCAAACAACTTTACCATCGAATATTACCCGAACTCCAACTCCTTCGATTCTTTCCATAAAAGTATCGTTGAGATAACAATCTACGGGGGCAGGACCAACTTCAACTTTTACTCTATCTTGAGAAGCAGATTCCCTTTCTGTCATTGTGCCACCGGTAGAAACTATAAATGTTAAGCCTTGGAAAAGTCAATGGTTCGACATGCTCCCATTCGACTCTGAGCCTGAGGACTCATCCCTCTGAGTCAAAGACACCACTGACATTGATCATTGTCGAAGTGCTAAGCTAAGGGATAGGAGAATTTACCAGATTGAATAAAATGTTGGGCACACCGGTGTGCTTAATATGATCAGTTAAGAAACCTAGCCATTTCTTTCAAGCTTTTCGCAAAACCTTCGATGTTTTCCGGGAAAAGCACAACCGAGTTTCTTACTCGGTCATTGCCTTCACCTGCAAATCTTGACTCGGTAATCTTTAAATACTTTTTGTCGTTTGCCGCAAGATTAACATCAAAAAAGATGGTCTTTGCGCCCATTTTAAGAATCGAAGATTTGATATTGTTTTTTGAAAAATCTTGCTTTTGACTCTTACCCTTATCCATTTACTCTTCACCTCCTCTCATTACCTCTTTCCAAGTCTAATTTTGTAGAAATTGAGGATAACTCTAAATTACCCGAAACAAACCCGAATGTCAACCCCTCAATTTACTCGGGGTTAACCCTGTGTCTAAATCGAAGGATCAATAGGGCAAAATTACTTGGGGACGATTTTTGGGGTCAAGTTTTAGATAAATTTGTTTTCAATTCTCACATTCTGAATTGTATCGAGAAGCTCTTTTACTCCTTCCAGAGGAAGACCATCCGCACTGTTATCTACAATGAATTGGGTTAATTCGTCATACCGGGTAACGTGTGTGATAAAAGCCGGCCACAACTTCCCACCATGCTCTTCGACGGCGAAGTCTCCAAACGGTGTACTCAGACGGGCAAAATTAATTTTCCCCTGATTATCTAAGTCTTCGATAGGTGAAAACTCTTCAATATCAATTTGTCTAACTTCTTCTCCCCGAAGCATATATTCTAACGTAGTTGAAGTTCTCTGCTCGTGTGGGATGACACCTGGCAAACCCCTAAGGCGAGCCGTTAGTTCTTGTACTTTAGACAGGAATTCATTCGGAGAATTAGCTGGATTGATCCAATAAACACCAAAATAGTCGTTTGGTCTCTTAAACCAGGCGAATACTGCTGGTTTGCCATCAATAGTTAAAGTATATCGCAGTAGAGTAGATTGGTGCTCCTTGGGCAATGGCGCATTAATGATCTCTAAATCTCCTGAAACAATTTTGTAACCTGAAGTTCCCTTTTCAACCATATAAGAAACTACTACTCTTGTAGCTCACGAAAAGATACTACTCTAATTTGAAAAAGTCAAGTCAAGCTAGATTTCTTTATAGCAAGCTGGTTACGACCACCAAACGTTTGGAGTTTGTGCCGGGGGGGACGCAGGTCATGAGGGTTAGATTGCGGCCGGAGGGAGAAATTGGCGCAAGGACTGATGTGTCGTGGGGATCAACGACTTTGGCGTACTGGACGGTGAAATGGAGGGTCCGACCCTCGATTTCGACGATAACATCATCGCCGATTTCCAGATCAGAAAGCTTGGTAAAGATTGCTTTGTAGTCCTCTGGATCGGCAAACTGCGGGAGAACGGAGTGACCGGTAATGAATGAGTTGCCGACTTCTCCGGGGATTGCCGAACCCGGGAAATGGGAAAGGTTTTTGTAAAAGTTGAGATTATCGACTAAAACTTTGGCGCCTTTGATCTTTAACTTGGGAACGGTTAAATAAAATTCTTTGGGACGAGGGTTTTGAGGTTTGTAATCGGTTGTAAAGTAACTGAAGCCGTCGGGGTCGGCAACAACCTGAACATTGGTAGGAAAACTGGCTTCAGCCCCAAGAACTTGGTTTTGAGGAATGGGGACAATCTCGACTTTTTGGTTAAGCCTGGGTAGAGTGATCAGATACCAGGTAAGAAGGGGCCAAAGTGCAAAAATCATGGAGAACAGACCGATGGCAGCGAGCACCCCAAAGAAAAATCCTTCCCCCCGCCTGGTAAACCTTTTGCGTCGGGCGGTGTATATTGGAAATCCCAGGTGAGTCTTCGGCGGCTTTTTGACGTAAACTACGAGGGCCATTCAAATCGCCTCAATTGTGAATTTAATCTTAGATTTATTCCTGGGGACAGACTGCCAAATTGGCAAATTCGGCGAAAAGATTATTTTAACATCGCTTGAGTCAATTGTGGACAAGACGGCACTTCGGGCCTCCTTTTCGCTTTTGCCGGCGATTTTATCGCGGAGCTCGTCCTCATTGAATTTAGGAACAAGATCTGCTTGGAATTTGCCAGAAAGCAAAAGGCTGCCTTTTTGAGTTCTGACTGTTATATCAACAATCTCCAAATCTTGTGGCCTTGCCTCTTGGTTTGGAGAAACTTCTTCTTGGGTGAGTTTTGCCAGAAAGCTTTTAAGAGCCGACTCTTCATAGACAATGGTGCTCGCCTCCACTTCCATGTCTAGACTGACAAGGGATGCTTCCTCATCCACCTTTTTATCGAATTCGGCTTTGACAATTTTAATGGTAATTGCCTCATCATGAACCTTTTTGCCACCTGCTTTTTCTCTGAGGGCGCTTTTTGCCTTTTCCACTTGAGAGTCGGTCAGTGATTTTTCAAGCCGATCAAGATCTTCCCTGGAAACAACCGTTGATTCTCTCTCTGAGCCTCCAGTGAAAGAATTGGTGCTTTCAGCCTCGTAAAATAATTCGTCGAAGCCGACAATCGTCAATTTGACACCGCTAGCAATATTGAATTTGTCGCCGACATCGACGGAAGTGGCGGCGGCTTTTGCCTCCCCGGCCTGACTGCCGCTTCTTGGTGGTGCCTCGACATCGGCGTCCAGTGTAAACTTCGAGCCGTCCTCCGTAATAATTTCCGTGCCTCCTTTGAATGTTTTTGCCTCAACATCAAAATTGCGAACCACCACCTCTCCCTTCGCTTTATCGCCTATCTTTTTGACACCTGTGGCGACTGCTTTTTGCGATCCGAAAGATGTTGTCCTGGTTTCTTCACCGGCAATTTCCGACTCTAGATTTGGGTTTGACCTGGCGACGACGTTGACCCTGAAGGCTTTTTCAACCTCTTGGGCATTAACTTTGACGGCAACTTCTGCTTGTACCAATGTTTGGCCGGCGATGAAGACTCCCAGAATAATAATCAAAAAAAGGGCTACCAAGGCGATGCCCAGTTTTTTGGGGGAACCTTGGAATTTTGAAAAACTGAAAATTTTAGCAAAGGGGTTTTTGATTTTTAATTTTGGAGGGGGTTGACTTTGAGCCGTAATTTTCAGATTTTGGGTAAATTCCTCTTCTTTGGGGTGAGGCTCCTTTGGTGGGGGTTCGGTTTTTTTCTCTCGCTCAAGTAAAATGTCTTCGCCCTCAACAAACCCAAATTCAGCTGATTCGGCTTCTGACTTTGAAGGTAATTTGGCAGGTTCTAGTTTGGTGATCTTTGCCCCAACTAAAGCCGGCTCATGGCCTAAAAGATCGGCTGCTTGAGCATAGGCGACGGCGCTTGTAAGTTTTGAGCCATCCAGCACATTAATCTTTGGGGGCTGGGCAAAAAGTCCATCCCACTTGTGATTCTTGAGCAATTCGATAATTTTCTCTTCGTGTTGTGGATAAATGATCATTCTTGAGGGAAGATCTCGGCCTTCTTCTTTGAGCGATTCGATAAGACTAACTATCCTTTGGGGATCGGCCTGAGCTTTAGCTGTCTTGGTTGATGTGATCCTGTTGCCCTCCAAAAGATGAGCCTCACAATAATTATCGAAAATGCCAACCAGCACTGCCTGCGGGGTGATTGCCTCCTCCACTTTGAGAAGATGACTGATGGCGCTGGCAATTGGGATAAAAGCTTGTGGTTCAAGCTCCAAATCTTCAGACAATTCTTTGAGAACTCTGGAAGTTTCGTTGTTCAGTTGGCCATCCTCAAGCCAAAAATGGGAAAGCCCAAAAACTGCCTGCGAAACATCACTTTGGGCATTTTTACCGGCGTTGTCAATCGCTACTGCTGCCTGATGGATCAGCCCATCAAGATTTTTAAATAATTTTTGGGCAAATCCAACGATCTCTACTTGCTCGCCACTAAAGCACCAGACAGCTGCAAGAATCTCATTGGGGGTGATCGCCAAAGAAAGAAAATTTTGATCCTCATCTGTTTCCCTTTTGAAAAGCCTCTTTAAGTTGTTCAAAAAAAACATAAGCTGCCCTCAATTATATTGCCTGTTGGCAGCAAGACTCAAACATTCAAGGACCAGAAGGTCGCAAGTTTTAGGGAAGTGGCTCCTGAGGTTCCCCTGAGGTGCCGCCGGCTTCACCGGTTGCTTCACCTGTAGCCTCAGGTAACTCGCCGAAACCACCGGTGGTCCTTTTGGGGGGAGGTGGGGGCTCCTCGATCTGTTCCTGGGTATTTTCATCCCTTAAAGATTCCTTCGATTGACCCCCTCCGAGGATAAAAAACCAAACCACGAAAGCTATAATTCCAACAAGAACAAGAACAGCAACCATAACAACGATTAACTTGAGTTTGTTCATCTTGGAAGACTCGGGAGCAGCTGGAGTAGTGGGCTGTGGAGGCATATATGGGGTCGGGTCAGGCTGGCTAGGAGTAGCCTGAGAAGGAGAAGGAGAAGGAGCAGGAGGTGGTGGGGCTGCTGATAAATTTGAAGCTCGGGGCATAGTTGCTTGGGGTGTCGGAGTTGGCTGAGGCTGCTGCGACGAGCTTTGAGCTTGGGCTGAAGTTGGCGAAGATACGCGCGAAGATACGCTTGAGAGCATCTCGTCTGGCGAAGTAAAAGGTGGCGGTGAAGGTTTATTTAAATTAACTGACGATTGCGAAGGGGCAAGACTGGCTGGGGTTTTAGAATCATCTGCACCTGCTACAACGAACTGGCCCGGTTGAATAGGGTTCGGCTCACTACCTGAAGGGCCTGAATCTGCGCTGGGGTCAGCGGATAATGTATCGTCTTTCGGGGCAGTCGGATCCATAATTACCCACTAATTGTAGCATATATCCGTCTCGTTTCTGAACCTGCCGATTGTTCCTTTATTATTTTAAAAGATTTCAGATCATGCGTGTTTTTAGCATGTGGTCCTCCACAAAATTCTTTGGAGTAAGCACCTTCAATCTTGTCGTTTGGTCCGATATAATAGACGCTCACCAAATCGCCATACTTCTCTCCGAAAAGGCCAATGGCCCCGATTTGGTCGGCTTTTTCTTTTGGCATTAACTTCTTATGGACCCCAAGTTCTTCTTTGATTTTGGCATTGACGATCTCTTCCACTTGTTTAATTTGTGCGTCGGTCAGTTTTTCACTGTGGGAAAAATCAAACCTTAAACGCTCATTGGTGATATGGGAACCAGTTTGGGCAACGTGTTTGCCCAAAACGTCCCGAAGTGCCTGGTGCAGAAGATGAGTCGCCGTATGGAGCTTGGCAGCTTGCGCAGTTTGAACGGCAAGACCACCCTTAGTTTTCTCTTGGGTTCCCCTGGAAAGCTCCTGATGTTTTTCAAGTTCTTTTTTGAAACCTGCAAGGTCAACTTTTTTCCCAGCTTCGCCAGCTAACTCCACAGTCAGCTCAATGGGAAAGCCGAAATTTTGGTAAAGGTCAAACGCTTGCCTGCCGGCAATGTCGCCTTTAATTTTGGAGAACTCGCGGATTCCCAAAATTAAAGCTTTTTTGAATTTTTCATCTTCTGATCTGAGTGAATCTACAATCGAGCTTTGAAATTCAACAAGGTTGGGATAAAAATTGCCATATGTCTTGATGCCAATTTTGACCAAGTCCGCCAAAAAGTCTCGTTTGATCCCCAAGAGTGAAGCATGACGGATTGCCCGGCGAATTAAGCGCCGCAGGATATATCCATGTTCGACATTTGAGGGCGTTACTCCATCGGCAATTAAGAAAACTGCGGCTCG
>CAZBJS010000033.1:4576-6605 GCA_964492295.1 uncultured Gammaproteobacteria bacterium | reverse complement strand
TTATAAGCCTGTCTCAGCTCTGTATTAACGTTAACCTTGACTATTTTGCCGCTTTTGATTGCTTCTTTGACCTCCTGGGCGGGAATTCCCGAGCCTCCGTGCAATGAAAGAAAGGTATTGGGAAGGATTTGGCGAATATTTTCAAGTAAAGCAAAATCAAGCGGTGGCTGGTTGGGGAAAGTTCCATGGACATTGCCAAAACACGGGGCAAAGATATCTATTTTGGTTTCTTGGATAAATTCCGAAACTTTCATCGGATTAGTGTAGGAGTCGCGCAAAAGACCAAGATCTAAGTCTTCGCTGTGAACTTCGCTTGAGCCTGTGAATTTATTAATCTCGCCCTCGACCAAGATACCCTTTGAGTGGGCGGCGTCAACAATTTTCTTAGTGATTTTGGCATTTTCTGCAAATTCCAAGCTTGATCCGTCAAAATGAACAAGATCAAAACCGGGCTGATCGATAGCTGCCAGACAATCGTCAACAACTGCTCCATGGTCCAAGTTCAAAAGAATTGGAACCTTGTATTCCTCGAGCGCATTGATCACTAAATCAACGATGTTTGTAAGACCAAAATAACCGACTTCTCCTGGGGAAAACTGGACAATTACCGGCGATTTTTTGTTTTTAGCTGCTATCAAGACCGCCTTAAATATCTCAAGATTGTCAATATTGAAAGCCCCGATGGCGAAATTTTCTTTTTGGGCCCGATCAAACCAGTCTTTGAGTGTCACTAGAACCTCTTCATACTACACACCTGGTGTGTCTTACCCGATGTGTAAAGCTAAATTATCAATTTTCCCTTTTTTTCTCTCTATACTCTGAATAAATCTTCAGGGCAAAAAACCATTCATAAATTTTGACATGCCACAACTATATGTTATAAATACTCCGGACGAACATCCCTCCGCGAGGAGGGATTTTTCTTTCTTTTCTATTGCAATCTCCAATTCATTATGGTATATATAAACTGCAGTCGCAAGATTGCTTTCACATCCCCCGCCTTTGGCGGGGTGATTTTTTAAGAACCCCTTTAAGCTTAGTCAACGGAATATACTTATCAGCAGACTTTATAAGCTCCAAGGCGATATGTCTTCTCAATGACACAACAATCACTTTTTTGTTCTCTTTCTTAACTCTTTTTACCAAATAATCAAAATCAGAATCCCCAGAGAACAAAACCATCGTATCAAAATTTTTCCTAAGATCCATTGCATCAACAGCAATTTCAACGTCAAAATTTGCTTTTCTAACTTCTCGAATAATTTTTAAAGGTTTCACTTTAACTTTAAAATGCGTTCTTCTGAGAAATTTCAGGAAGTTTTGGTGATTGAAAGTTTTAAAACCTACCGTATAGTAACCGAGATAAATAAGATTAAGTCTCCGTCTTAAGAAACTTGATAGCCTCCTATGATTAAGTTTAAAATCTTCATCTCTTACAGAACTTTCGATATTAGCAGCATCAATGAAGACTGCAACTTTGCCTTTCGCATATTTTTCAATCATTTGTTCCTAATAACCTTCTCCCGAGACTCCGAATAAATCTTCAAGCCCCAAAAGCTGTTGACTCCGGCCATCAGAAGATACGGAATCCAAAAGAGAGATTTTAAGGTAGTCGCCGCACCTCCAAGCTCAAAGCCTTCAACCACAAAAACGGCAAGCATCATAAATTCAAATATGGAAATTAGAGTAACCAAAGCGGCCGCCCGCACCGTTGCCACCAGCCACAGAAGGGTTGCCGGGCCAAACATCACAATACCAAGTGCCATGGCGTTAAAAAACTCCCGACTTACCAAAAAGTCCCAAATATTGAGGAAAATAAAAATAAACAGCAAGTTTAGCTTAAGGAGAGTTTTGGGCAGGTTCTTCATCGCTTGAGGTTCTCTTCTATCTTCTTAATCTTTTCAACTCTTCTGATATGGCGCTCTTCCCCGCTAAATTTGATCTCAAGCCAAAGATCAACTGCCGCTTTTGCTTCGTTTTCCGATAGATACCTTGCTCCAAGCGACAAAATGTTGGCGTTATTGTGCTC
>CAZBJS010000033.1:1207-4476 GCA_964492295.1 uncultured Gammaproteobacteria bacterium | reverse complement strand
CGTTTTCCGATAGATACCTTGCTCCAAGCGACAAAATGTTGGCGTTATTGTGCTCTTTGGAGAGAATAGCAACGGCCGGATTGCCCCCATAATAAACGGCAGCTCGGATCCCCTTGACTTTATTGGCGACAATCGCCTCTCCCTGCCCACTGCCACCGATGATGATCCCCAAAGAATCCGGATCCCCGGCTACTTTCTGGGCACAAGGATAGATAAAGTCTGGGTAGTCATCGTTGTTATCAAGGACGTAAGCACCCATGTCCTCCACTTGATGACCCTTTGATTTCAAATGCTCAACAAGGGCGCGTTTGAGCTCAAATCCAGCGTGGTCGGAACCAATGTATATTTTCATAATTTTGAGCAAAGCGAAAAATTATATATCAGCCCTGCTTGCCGAGTCTGACTCGGCTGAGCTTCCTGATATAAAAGACCTAATTTTAGATTACAGATTAAGAGGAATTAGTGCAAATTCGCAAGAGTCAACATAATTTCCGCGATCGCAAGATTTATGTCGAATTTAGCTTTGAAGAATTTGCTTCAGATCAAAGTTTGTATCAGAGAGATTCACAACGTGAGCTGAGATATCGGCCTTTGACTTCACGGCGGTGGTTAAGGGTGAAACCTCGGCAGGATCATGGATCACTGTTGCTCCGACGATTCGAGTCGTAGATCCTGAGCCAGCTTGCCCTGAGTTTACCGAATGGGTCGAATGATACTTTTTAATAAAAATCCTGGCCATTTTCCCGGCTTCGACCGATCCCCGTACAATTACCTCATCCGCAAATTTCTCATCCGTTACTCCAATAAAGGAACATGAACCGTCAAAAAAGTTAATTGTATAGGAAGATGCTGTTTCAAAAACTGTCCGCGCACCAGACATCGTTTTGCCGACTGCCGACCCCTGGGACGTCGCATTAGCCCAATTGCCCATAATATGTTGCCTTTCAAAAATCACATCGTGAAATTCAGCGCAATCACCGGCTGCATAAATGTCAGGCACATTTGTCTCCAGGTATTCGTTGGTCACTATTCCCCGATTGATCTTTATCCCCGATCCTTCAAGCCAAGAAAAATCAGATTTTATTCCTATTCCCACTCCCACTACTTCACACTCGTGGCGATTACCGGATTTAGTAACGATTGATCGAACTTGAGAATCGCCTTCGAGATGATCGACCTCCTCCCGCGTCACTACTTTGCAGCCGTTATCCTCAAGTACTTTCTGCAAAACTTGGCTTGACTTGGGATCAAGTTTCCCCTGCCAGTAGTAGTCTTCAAGGACCAATACAGTCACTTTCTCAATCCCATTGACGCGAAAAGAAGTCGCAAACTCCAAACCAATAAAGCCCCCACCGACAACTACCGCTCTTTGACTTTGACTGGCGACTTTGACTATTTTGTCTGCATCCTCAATTGTGCGCATGTAAAGGACGTTGTCAAGATCACTCCCGGCAACATCCAGTTTGACTACATAACCGCCGACGGCGATCAATAACTTTCCATATTTATACTCTTCACCGCCTGACACTCTGACTCTATGACTCTTTGGATCTAAACTTTCAGTCTTTACACCTTTGACCAAAGAAATCTTGTTTTGGGTGTACCACTCTGGTTTCTTCAAAAAAACCTGATCCCGGGCGACTTTGCCCCTTATATAATGAGGAAGCAGTACCCTCGAATATTCTTCGTGGTTCTCGTCGGTAACAATGGTAATTGTGCTCTCAGGCGCAAGCTGACGAATTACCTCAGCCGCCGTCGTGCCGGCAGCTGATCCTCCAATAATTAAGAAGTCTACTTTTTTCATTAACTTAAGAGCTTAACTCTTTAGTTACCTCAATGGGGTACTCAGAAGCAAACTCTATCAATTTGGCAATTTCCTCAGGAGTAATCTTCAATGGATCATCCACCTCAAAATCAGAATCATCATAATTCAAAAGACCAGCTGCCATATTTAAGTCTCCACTGACCTCTTTGACTGTATCAATAATTGTTTGAACTTTTGCCATTTTGAAATAAGCATTATGATGCGAGATTCCATTCTGATCAACATAACCACCCCAGTATAAACCAGGTAAACGATCTTTCATTCATCACCTCCTTTATATAGAAACTCCTGTAATCCCAAAGAGGCGCAGGGCTTCGCCTGCTGCAAAACCGATTGCCGCCGCCAACAGTCCAATAATTATCGTCTCGACGACCTTCGAACCTAGGCTTCCCTTGTTAAGCCACCAGCGCATGGTCCCAATAAAAACCATTACCAAAACCGAGACCGAAAGGGACATAATCAGTGCTCTTGCCACTGGTTCGACCAATATAAAAGGTAAAAGCGGAGGTATTCCGCCTAAAAGATAAAAAAGACCAATCAAAATGCCGGCAATACTTGGTGACTCCTCACGAGTCAATCCCAACTCGTCTCGCATCATCACTTTAAGCCACAATTCGCGATCGCTAGTAACTTTTCTAGTTAAAAGCTCAACTTCCCCCTTATCAAAACCAAAGTTTCTATAGATTTCCCGAATTTCCTCGACCTCTGCCTCAGGTTTGTGTTCAATCTCCCAGCGCTCAACTTTTTCCATTGCCTCATAGTGTTCTTTCTGCGACTTAACCGCCAAATAATTGCCCAGAGCCATCGAGGCCGCTCCTGCGATGATTGTCAAAATGCCGGCAATAACAATAATTGCCTGATCAGCAACCGTCCCGGCAATTCCCACCAGAAAGCCGATTGCTGTAACCACTCCATCATTGGCACCAAAAACCATGTCGCGAAGAAATGGGCCGCTTGTGGGATGTTCTGGTTCACGTTCGGCGATATGTCGACCCGGCATCGCTAACAGGTTACCAGGTTATTGGGTTATCAGGCAATCGGGAATTTTGCTTCCGTGGTGATTTTATGGGTATTCTTGTTCGCCCGTTTCAATATTTTCCAAAATAATCGCTTTTGTCGGGCAGCTCTCGGCAGCTAGTTTAATAGCCTCCGGCGGATCGCCGTCCCCTTCAAGAACGACAGCTTTATTCTCCTCATCTAGCGCAAACGTCTTCATCGCTAAAGCCACACATGACGCCGCGCCGATGCAGAGATTACGGTCGATTTTGATTCTATATTTTTTAGTTTTCTTATTAACGTTTGGTTGATTATCACTCATTAGTTTTTCAATTCCCCATTTTCAATTTTCAATTTCCTAATCGCCTCTAGCGGCAGAAAAGCACACTTTAGCCTCGCAGGTGTTATTCCTCCGCCGATCAAATCTAAGACTCGCTTTCCTGTAATT
>CAZBJS010000033.1:0-1107 GCA_964492295.1 uncultured Gammaproteobacteria bacterium | reverse complement strand
CCTCGCAGGTGTTATTCCTCCGCCGATCAAATCTAAGACTCGCTTTCCTGTAATTTGTGATAAATCACCAATACTTTTACCCTTAATAAAATCGGAGAGGATTGACGCCGATGCTATTGAGATCGCACAACCCAGTCCGATGAATGATACTTTCTCAATTTTACCGTTTTTGAGCTTAAAGAAAAAGGTGACCTGATCACCACAGAGTGGATTTATCTGATCAATCACCACATCCGCACCGGCCATTTCCCCAAAGTTTTGGGGGTTGCGCCAGTGCTCTAAAATTTCTTCTCGGTAAATATCCACTTTATGAATGACTAAAGTCTAACGTCGAAGGACTAACGCTTTTGGAAATCTGCGTTGGTCGTTTTGCGTTAGTCGTTAAGCGAAATACTCCCTTAACTCTCTCTATACCTTTGATTAGTCTTTGTATTTCTTCTTCTGTATTGTAAATTCCAAAGCTCGCTCTGACCGCAGCACCGATTTCTAAAACACTCATCAGGGGCTGGGCGCAATGATGGCCGCTACGAATGGCCACTG
The DNA here is from genome assembly GCA_964492295.1 of uncultured Gammaproteobacteria bacterium. Taxonomy (GTDB): domain Bacteria; phylum Patescibacteriota; class Microgenomatia; order Curtissbacterales; family GWA2-41-24; genus CAZBJS01. Next base: position 567 of record CAZBJS010000033.1, on the reverse strand, counting down.
CCTCTTCGGAAAGAATAGAGGCAACATCGTGAGGATGAACATCGTCGACGTTAAAACTGATAACCGGCCCTCGATCCGCCAGATCTTGAGGACCATAAAGTTGGATAGTTGGATAGTTGGATAGTTTTTCAAGCGCGTATTTAATCAACCTCATCTCGTGAGCATGAATCTTGGCAAATCCGATGCTTTGAATAAAATCCAAAGCCGCGCCATAGGCAACCACATCGGCAATGTTGGGGGTGCCTGCCTCGAATTTCCAGGGAAGCTCATTGAATGTGGTTTTTTCAAAATCAACCGCAAGAATCATATCCCCGCCTCCCATAAACGGCGGCATTTGCTCAAGCAGTTCTTTTTTGCCCCAAAGCACGCCGACACCTGAAGGGCCGTACATTTTGTGGGCAGAAAAAGCCAAAAAATCACACCCAAGATCGCCAACATCTATCCTCATGTGCCCGATGGCTTGGGCCGCATCGACGATGATGATCGCTTTTGGCGCCAAACGACGAACGACTAATGCAATTTTCTTAAGAGGATTAATCGTGCCAAGCACGTTAGACATCAGAGCCA
>CAZBJS010000032.1:5266-6717 GCA_964492295.1 uncultured Gammaproteobacteria bacterium | reverse complement strand
CTGGTTGTGGTTGGAATTTTGGTTTTGGCAATAGGCTCAACGATGGCCTTTTTAACTTCGGTTCTTAAAGGCTCAAATCAGGCCAATGTAACCGCCGAGGTTAAACAGAATGGGCAGGCGGTTTTAGACTCTTTGGATCGGCAGATTAGAAATGCCACAAAAGCTGTTCAAATTACCAATTTACCCGGCGGGGCCTCAAGTGCAGTTGACTTGACTCTTCTGGGTGCTAAATCTCTCTATGTCGCCTGTTTTGACCAAACTCCTACAACAAACGGGTGGATAGGCGTGGCAGACGTGTCTTCCGGTGCTGATACTAGCCTGATTTCAAACTATAAGCCTATTACCAATACAGATACTGTTTCCGGCGTTGACATTAGCGATTCGGCCAATCCACCGGGTTGTAGCGTAACGGTAACTCCGGCAACAGCGGGGACGGCCAGCCCTGATATTCTTTCTGTCAAGTTTACGGCCAATCAGGGTATCAGTGCGCCCTCAAGGCAAGATTTTCTGGCCAAAGCGAGATTTGAAACGACGATATCATTGAGGCAATACTGAACTAAAAACAATTGACAATTGACAATTGACAATTGACAATAAGGATAGGTTATGAAATCGGGACAGATTTTGATTATTGTCCTTTTGATTGTGGTGGTTACCTTGGCGGTTGGTCTTTCGATTGCCTCCAGAAATCTGACCAATCTACGGACCGCAACCCAAACGGAAAGATCACAAAGGGCATTTTCAGCAGCCGAAGGCGGAGTCGAGGATGTGCTGTCGCGTCTATCGACAATAGCTACTACTTATCCTGTGGAAGTTGCTGATTCCGGCGGCCGGACCGAAACTGTTACCGTAGGCGATTTACAGGCGAGTGTCAATGTCAAAGGGAAAAATGTATTTGAGTGGACATTGGATACGGATGAAGTCGGTCAGGTGGATTTAACCGGGTTTGGCGGAACTGTCACTGTCGAGTGGGTCAAAAAGAATAATGCTCTAGAGAATCCCACTCCTCAAAATTTGGCCTCGCTGGAATTGACTTTTATTTGCGAAAATTCCAACACGACTTTTTGTACTGATGTGACTCCCGGAAGTTCTTACACCCAGCGCCGTTTCTACTATTCTTCCCAAAGTCGCACTGAAGAGGTCGGATCTATTACTTCTGTCGCCTGTAGTGGTATAGACCTCTTTTGCAGCCGGACTCTTCCCGAAGGCGCAGGTAATTTTTCTGGCACGAATGTAAAATATTTAAGAATCCGACCATTCTGGAACAATGCTACGGTTAGAGTCTCCGGGAGTGGCACAGGGCTGCCGGTTCAAATTTATGAAGTCAGCTCGCTTGCATCAACGCCTGAAGGAATTTCCAGGAAAGTTCAAGTCACCAGAACCGTCTTGCCGACATTGCCGGCTGCTTTTGATTATGCTTTGTTTTCGGAAGGGCCGATACAGAAGTAGAT
>CAZBJS010000032.1:3067-5166 GCA_964492295.1 uncultured Gammaproteobacteria bacterium | reverse complement strand
CAAAAAGAGCCGGAAATTCCTCAAGGAGCAAGACAGCTTGATGCTCAGACAATTAAAGAGGCGGCTGAGAAGATTCCCGCGAAGTCTCCAGAATTTCCTTCGCCAAGCCCGGCGACTCCCTCGGCAACACCGACGACTCCGATAATTCCTGAGGGAAGCCCCTCTGCCCAATAAGATCTGTTATGCCTGCCCATTTTTTTGGTTTGGATATAGGTAGAACTTTTATTAAAGTTGTTCAAGTTAAGGTTTCCGGCAACAAAAAAATCTTGACAGCAGCCGCCAGTTTCCAGACATTACCTGGCGGAATTCTCTCAGAATCGCCCCTTGATCTTAAAAATTTAGCTTCCGCCATTAAGTCCTGCGTTGAGGGGGCAAAGGTTTCGACAAATAAGTGTGTCGCCTCCTTAATTGAATCGCAGGTGGTCACCAGGCTTATTCAGTTGCCTAGTCTTACCGACAAGGAACTGGCAGCAGCGATCAATTGGGAAGCCGAGCAGTATATCCCCTTGCCAATGAAGGATGTTAATTTGCAGTACAAGGTGATTTCAAGGCCAGCCGAAGGAGACGGAAAGATGGATGTTATGTTGGTGGCTGCTCCCAAAAGAGTTGTTAATAAATACTTGAGTGTGATTCTTGAAGCCGGTCTTGTTGCCCAGGCCCTGGAGACTGAATCAACGGCTCTGGCTCGGGCTTTAACTCGCGTGGACGATCCGCCAACGATCATCGTTTCCCTAGGTGCAGTTTCAACTGAGCTGGTTATTGCCAAAGGAGGCAACGTTCTTTTTACCAGGTCTGTCGCCACCGGTGGAGTTAATTTGACTCGGGCAATTATGAGCGAATTCAATCTTCCTCAAAACCAAGCGGAAGAATACAAACAAACTTATGGCATACTAACCGATAAGCTTTCAGGTAAGCTAGCAGCTGTTCTTAAACCCATCCTTGATGTTTTAATTTCGGAGGTGTTGAAGGCGGTAGAGTTTACGCACAGCCACGTGCGAGATTCACAAGTTGGTCGCATCGTGGTCTGTGGTGGCGGTGCTTTTTTGCCGGGTTTGGCCGAATTTTTGACCGAAAGAACTAGTCTTGAAGTTTCTCTTGGTGACGCATGGAGCGGTTTTGTCAAGGAGGGGCTGATTTTAAAGCTACCTGCTCAAGGATCTATATACAGTGTGGCCACTGGCCTTGCTCTAAGAAGATAAATTTTGCTACGCTTAATTTAGACTCATGGCCGATGTACGAGATATCAATTTACTGCCTTTTGAAGAGAGAGCACAAGAGCGGTTTGGAGAGTTGGTTAAGAAATTATCAACGGTTTCTGTTGTCTTCTTGGCGGCAACTGCTGTTTTCACCCTAGTGACACTTTTCTTCTTCACAATCCTTGCTTCTAAACGCTCAGAGCTTATTTCAGAAATAGAAAGCGCCTCTAATACCATCAACAGCTACAAGGCGTCCGAAGAGTTAATTGTGGTGCTCAAAAACAAGGTGGAGTCAGCCGACAAGATTCTTGGCTCGCGGACCAATTACCCGAATGTCTTTGATACTTTCTCGAAACTAGTGCCACAGGGAGTGTACTTTGCAGATCTTAAAGTATCTTCTGGCAAGGTAACGATTTCGGGAAAAGCCAAAACTTCGGCAGACGTGGCTGGCCTTGTTTCCTCACTGCTTTCCGCAGAAGGGACAAAGGTGATTTCTGCCATCTCGGTTGATTCATTAAATTCCGATGAAGAAGGAACCTATTCTTTTGTGATCTCTGGCAAATTGCCCAAAAGTTGAAGTATGAACATTGGCGCGCAATCACTTTTAAAAATTACAGGAAGGTTGGAACTTGGAAAGACAATGAGTCTGGCCTCACCTGTCTTGGCGATAGGAGTTTCGATTTTGATTTCCTTATTTGTTGTTTGGCCCAAGTTTTCGGAAGTTTTAAGGCTAAGAGCTGCCAATGAGCAACTTGAAATTCGCTCTGGGGCCCTCCAGGAGAAGGCACAGACCCTTCAGAGTTTAGATCGCGAACTTCTTGAAAAACAATTAGTTGCAGGGGAGCAGCTTCTTCCTTCGGACAAAGGTGTGTTCACGCTTGTTGCCCAAATTGAGCGAGCAGC
>CAZBJS010000032.1:0-2967 GCA_964492295.1 uncultured Gammaproteobacteria bacterium | reverse complement strand
GGACGAAGCGATTTGTTTGCACCGTTTTAAGACAGTAATTAGTTAATTAGCGTCTAGCGTCTAGAATTTGAAAACAACTATCCCTAGACGCTAACCCACTAGACGCTAACTTACTTCTTGAGGAGGTCTGGACGATATTTTTTAGTTCTTTCTATCGCCTGCTTGATTCTCCAGTCGGCTATTTTGCGATGGTTGCCCAAAAGGAGGATTTTAGGGACCTTTAACCCCCTGAACTGTTCCGGTCTGGTATATTGGGGATGCTCAAGAAGAGTCGAGAATCGAGAGTCGAAAGTCGAGGGTTGAGAAAATGATTCTGATTCAAGAGACTCTTTCTTAATTACTCTTGGGATGAGTCTTATGACCGCGTCAGCAACAACCATTGCCGCTATTTCCCCGCCGGTTAGGACAAAATCTCCGATAGAAATAACTTTGTCGACAAATTGCTCAACCCGGGCATCCACGCCTTCATAATGGCCGCAGACAAGGGCAAGATTTTTCTTTTTTGAAAAGGTTTGGGCAAGAGTTTGGCTGAATTTTTCTCCGGAAGCGGAAAGCAAAATTGTGTAGGGGCGAGGTCTTATTGACTTAAGTGCCGAAACGACTACATCCACTTTTAGAACCATCCCTTCTCCTCCTCCATATGGCCTGTCGTCGACTGTTTTGTGCTTGTCTTGGGCGAAGTCTCTGATGTTGATGATTTTGATTTCCAGAAGTTTTTTTTCTTGCGCCCCTTTAATAATGCTTTCTGTGAAGACTTGGGTAAAAATCTGAGGAAATAAAGTCAAAATATAAATGGTCACAGTTCTTTGACCTCTAAAGCTACCTGTAAGTTTTCTTTGATCGCTCTAATTTTTGCCAAATTCTTAATACTTTTAATCATTTTTCCTTCTTTGCCGATTACCTTGGCAATGTCTTCTTTGGGAATGAAGATAATAAATTCAAAATGATCGTCACTTGAGTTTTTTTCAATTTTAACTTTGCCGAAGTCGGCAACTAAGGGCTCAATGAGTAGTTTGAGAAGATCTTCCATTTTCGTTGTCTAACGTCTAACGCTTAACTCCTCCTGACCGGCGCTGTCTTTGAGGATCAGACTCACTTTTGGCGTTAGCCGAGTCTGACTCGGCGTTAGCCGTCAGTCCTTCAGCTTTTAGCAGTTTCAATAGTCTAGTAACTCCCTCTGTTGGCTGGGCGCCCCTGGAAACCCACCAGTCGTATCTGTCTTTTTTAATGTTGAGATTCTGGGGTGATCCTAGTTTTGGGTTGTAAAACCCTAAAATTTCCAGGAATCTGCCATCTCTTTTAGTCCGTGAATCCTGGGCAATTACTCTATAAGAAATTTGATGTTTTTTACCGGTTTTGGCAAGTCGAATTCGAACACTCATAATTAATTGTTACATTGTCATATTGCTACATTGCTATTTTGTAACAATTTAACAATTCAACAATATAGCAATTTTCAGGGTAGCTGTAATTATCCCAGACTCCCCCCTTTTAGTCTAGAGAGGGCATCATTGGCTGCGTTTTGGGCAGCTTGTTGTTTATTTTTGCCAGTTCCCTTTCCCAGTAATTTCTCACCCAAAAATACGCCGATTTCGAATTTCCTGGCATGATCTGGTCCCCAGCTGGAAAGTAGTCTGTAGGCTGGCGATTCATGGTATTGTCTCTGGAGCGCTTCCTGAAGTTTGGACTTGTTATCGGGAACTGCCGATTTTGTCAGAGTGCGCCATTTGGACAAAATTACTTTTTTGAGAAAGGACTCAACTTGAGACAGCCCCTGATCAAGGTAAATTGCCCCAAGCAGCGCTTCGAAGGTATTCGCCAGTATTGAATGGTTGTTGCGGCCTCCGCTTTCCTCCTCTCCGCGTGAAAGAAGCAGAAAGTTACCAAGTGCAAGATCCCTTGCCAGCAGAGCCAACGTTTCGGTACGCACCAGGGAGGCTCTTAGCGTTGTCAATTCACCCTCTGAGCTGCCGGGCAATTGTTCAAATAGGTGTCTTGAGACAATAAGCGATAGAACAGAGTCTCCCAAGAATTCGAGTCTTTCATTGGAGGAACCCTTGAAGCTTCTGTGTTCGTTCAAATACGAACGATGGATAAAAGCAGTTTTTAAGAGATTTCTATTTCGGAAAGAAAAGCCTAAGTTTTTTTCAAGCTCTTCAAAATTCTCCGGTTTCTGAGACGTTTTCATAGAGAAATGAGACGATATCTGAGAGCTTTTTGAACGAATGGAGTTTCTCGGCAGGAATTTCAATATCGTATTTTTCTTGGATCAGGCCTATTAAATCTTCCAAGTCCAGATCTGTAATGCTTAAGTCTTCGTCGAGTCGAGAATCTTCCTCGATTTCCTCCTGGGCAATACCAAACTGCTGGGAGATTATTTTTTTGATGTCCTCAAGAAAATCGGCCATGGCTTATTTTGATTTAATATTTGATTTAATTATTGTACCCAATACTCCATTTATAAAGCTACTCGAGGATTCAGAACCGTACTCTTTGGCAATCTCTATAGCTTCGTCGATAACTACTTTGTAAGGCTCTTTCTTTTTCTTGAATAAAAGCTCCCAAATTGCCAAACGCAAAGTTGCTAAATCAACAGGAGCAATTTGCTCAATAGGCCAGGCAGGAGCATTTTGGGCAATCAATTTGTCAAGTTCTTTTTGCTTGGAAAGAACCTGGCTTGCCAGGTCATTTTTAGGTAGGGCCAGATCATACCTGAAGCTTTCCTCAAAAAGTATCTTAAACGCTTCAATTCTTGTTCTATGCCTGGGATCGGTCTTTTTCTTCATGTTCACTTTTAGTCTTTGTTTCTTTTGGTCTCACGTAGCCGCAATTTGGACATGCCCGATGAGGGAGTTTTAGGTTTTGACAATTTGGACACTTGGCAAGATTAGGCAGCTCTAAAGAAATAGCCGCTTTGCGCTTTCTGGTTCTTGATTTGGCATGTTTTTTCTTAGGAAGTGGTGTCAT
>CAZBJS010000031.1:0-6752 GCA_964492295.1 uncultured Gammaproteobacteria bacterium | reverse complement strand
CCATCTCTTTGCCCCATAAAACAATCTTACCATGATTATTTATACTCCTTGCGCCTCTAAGTCGAGACGGAAGTATAATTCTTGAGAGCAAAGCGCCAGATTGCCAAACTTATAAGCACTAAGGTTGCGCTGATTAATAAAGACAAGAAAATAAACTGCCAGGATAAAAGGCCCATCAGGGCTTTGGTGGGGAAAGTCATCATCACACCTACTGGGATAACAAAAGTTATTAAAAAGCTCACTGGCTCCCGATAAACATCGACCGGAATCCTGCCCATTTGCGTGGTGTCTCGATAAAGCATAATGGTATTGTCAACCTCAGTCGTTAACACTCCTACGGCAATGACCATAATATGGATAGCAAGAGCAATTGCAAAAGCGTTGGTAATTAAAAGCATGTAGAGAAAAATATTAGAAAGATTTACTCCGCCAACATTCACTATAGAAATCACAATAAAAAGGATAGAAATCACGAGCATCGGAATATCCAAAATGTCACTTCCGCCAAAAAGAGATCGAAAAAGCGGTGAGATAGGCTTTGCTAGAAAATAATCAAAATCTCCGGAAACAACATATGAGCGAAATCGGTAAACCTCCCTTAAGAAAAACTGAGGAATCGTATCAATGAGGTTAAAAGTCGCGTAAAAAAATATAACCTGCCACGCACTGTAACTGGCCAATCCCCCAGTTCGATGAACTATTAAAATAAGAAAGAAAAGGAAAAGCGCAAATCGCAAAATTTTCCCAATGATAAAAAGCACTGCCCCAAATCTTGAAACCAGGGCAGTTTGCGAAGCGGCGGAGGTCATCAAAATCCAGACTTTAAGATAGCGAGTCAATTTCATTTATCTGCCGTGAGCTGTATAAACCTTAAGACCACTCCTCCATATAAATTTGACTATCAAATAAAAAACTAGAGTCCAGGCAAGAGAAATAATAAGACCAAAATAAATATCGCCAAGATTAACTTGTCCTAAATAAATTTTGAGCGGGAAGTATAGAAGATAAGCGAAAGGAAGAATCCTAAAAATTGCAAAGATACTCTTGGGCAAAATATCCAATGGAAAGAGGCCACCGGCAAAAAATGTTAAAACGATGAAGAATATAAACCTTGGCGCCCAAACCTCCGGACTCCAAAAACCGACAAGACCAATCAGAAAATTAATGAAGAAGTACAAAATAATGCCAATGATTATCGAAAGTAGAAATAATCCTAAATATTCGATATTTTTCTGAATAAACAAAGGGGGTCTTAAAATTAAAAAGAGCAAGGAAAGCTCGACAGCCGAGAAGGAAATATTCATTGCTTTGTCGCCGATGTCACGAGAGAAATGGTACAGAAAATAATTGATTGGTTTGATTAAAAAATTGGAAAGATTGCCCTGATTAATCTCGTCACCGACACTATAGCTTCTTGAGGCGATGACAAAAGCGCTGATGAGCGACGTCCCCAAAATATACGTCAGCATTAGCGATTGATCGTATCCAAAAAGCGTCTGGCCGCGAGGTAGGATTGCTTGCCACAGAAAGAACATTGTCAAAAGTTGCAGGGTGACACGCAAGCGCCACATGACGAAGTTTAGCCTGTAAGTTACGGTTTCCGCCCAAGTATTTTTGGCAACTAACCAATACTTTTTAAGTTTTAGATTGAAAAACTTCACGGATGACATCCTCTATTTCAACATCCTGGATGTTCAGATCCTCGAGTTTAAGGTTTCTTAGAATGTGACCAGTAATTTCATCGACGAGGTCGATTGGAACCTTAAAGGTAATTTGAGGATATTTAAACGATTTGATCTGCCCAAATTTACCCAAATACTGGGTCGTAACTTTGCTGGCAAGAATTCCGCTTATCAGTTTGTAGGGGGCATATCTTTTAACCAAATCGCCAAGTCTACCGTCAAAAATTAGTTTTCCTTCGTTGATGACAATAACCCTTTTGGCAAGTGTCTCAACATCTTTCATGTAATGGCTTGTTAAAATTATTGTTGCATGGTGTTTTTTGTTGTACTGGGCAATAAAATCTCGCAATTTTTTCTGCATGAGGATATCCAGACCAATTGTTGGTTCGTCCAAAAAAAGAACTTTCGGTTGGTGAATAAGGGACGCTACCAACTCACATTTCATCCTCTGCCCAAGTGACATCTTTTTAACTGGAACATTGACAAGATCTCCAATTTCTAAAAGATCAACCAACTCTTTCAAGTTTTTCTTGAAAGCCTTATCATCAAGTTCATAGATTTCGCGGTTTAACAAAAATGTTTCCATTGGTGGCAGGTCCCACCAAAGTTGATTCTTTTGTCCCATGACAAAGGCGATTTGCGCCAAAAATTGATTTTTGCGTTCAGATGGTTTAAATCCAAGAACTGAAATGTCTCCAGAAGTCGGATAAAGTAATCCCGAAAGACACTTGAGTGTCGTGGTTTTGCCTGCTCCATTTGGCCCGATAAAACCGACAAGCTCGCCCTCATCTATTTGAAAAGAGATGTTATCTACCGCTTTTACTTCTTCGTATTTGCGATGAAAAAGTGACTTGAAAGTACCAACTAGCCCTGGTTCTTTTTGAACTACAGTGTAAATTTTGGTTAAGTTTTTTGTCTCAATGACACTCATGCCTGAATTCTAGCACAAGAACTATTTAATTTGACCCCGATTAATCTTACCGCTCGCCTTCGCGTTCTATTCGAACACGGCTCGCGGAGCGATTTGACGGGGTCTACGTCAAGTTCGAAAAATTCGAACTTTCCTTGACTTTGAAGCTGAATGGGCGTATATTTTGGCTGTAAGGAGCAAAAATGCCAGAACAAGATAAAGAAAGGTTACCCGAAGACTCAGTTGTTTCGACGAGTTCTGATAAGGCAATTTCACAAATTGTGGAGCAAATTCGAAGTGAAATAACAGGGGTTAATAATCAGATTATGGACATAGAATCATATTCGCCAAAACTAATAGCTCAACATCAAGAACCAACTAGTGAATATACAAATATCTCTGATGACGTAATTACTTCAGGATCTAGGTTGAACCATTCAGATTCACGATTTGGTTTTAATTTACATCAAAAACGCGTAAGACAACTCAAAAAGGGCCGATAACTTCCTTTATTTTAAATAACTTCTGAAAAATTATTTAATTAAACGCCTGAGGGTTTTACCTGCTGTAAAGCCGGGGAGTTTGTGGCCTGGGATTTTAATGGCAGTCCCGGTCTGCGGATTGCGGCCGGTTCTGGTTGCTCGGCTTCTGACCTTGAAAGTACCAAACCCGGAAATGACTATTTTATCTCCCTTGGCCAAAGAATCGCGCATATTGGCAAAAACCGCATTAACTGCTTCAAATGCCGCTTTTTTAGTAAGACCCACTTTCTTGGCAATTCTTTCAACTAGTTCGTTTTTTGTCATATTCTTGCGAAATTATATATATTAAAACGCCGTCAGTCAACTTATTTGGCAATATCCACCGCTCTGGTTTCCCGAACAACCGTTACTGTAATCTGGCCAGGGTAAGTTAGTTCCTTTTCAAGCTTTTCGCGAATATCATGGGAAAGCTTGACAAGGGCGGCATCATCAACGGTTTGGGGATTAACAATAACTCTGACTTCACGGCCGGCCTGGATTGCGTAGGCCTTATCCACCCCCTCGAAACCGACAGCTACCTTTTCAATATCTGAAAGTCGCCTGACATATTCTTCTACAGGTTCATGTCGGGCGCCGGGTCGGGCGCCGGAAACGCTATCGGCGATATGGACAACGACAGACTCAATTTTTGAAAAAGGCTCGTCCTCATGGTGTTGAGCAATACAATCAATGACCTCTTGCGGAAAATTCCATTTTTTGGCAAGTTGGACCCCAAGTTGCACGTGAGTTCCTTCTTTTTCGATTTCAGTCTTGCCGATGTCATGGAAAAGACCACCCATCGCGCAAACCGTTGCATTTGCCCCTAATTCTTGGGCAAGTTTTTTAGCAATCTTGGCAGTTTCAATGGCGGCAATAAGTTGATTCTGGCCATAAGAATAGCGGAATTTAAGCCGGCCCAAAGCATCAAGAGCAGCTTGAGGTAAATTGTAAAGGCCAACGGCAGCAGCCGCTTGTTGACCAGCACTGGCCATATCCCGACCGACCAACTCTTTGGCTTTTTCCACAAGTTGTTCAATTCGAGTTGGCTGAATCCTGGCATCCTTTACCAACCATTCCAGGGCGATTCTGGCCACTTCGCGTCTGATGGGATCAAATGAGGAAAGCCTGACCTCATCGGCGACATCGCTATCAAGCTCAACGTCAACTCCGGTTGCAAGCTCAAATGCCCGGATATTCCTACCCTCTTTGCCAATGATTCTACCTTTAATTTCATCGGACTCAAGTTTAACTGTGGAAACGGTGTATTCGGCGACCCAATCGGTAGCGCCGGCGATCATGCTATTTACCAGAATTTCCCGGGCAACGCGATCAGATTCCTCCTTGATTTTTTCTGCGGCCTCTTTAATTCTTTTAGCTATCTCATTTTTAAGCCCTTCTTCGACATTTTCCAAAATAATTTTCTTTGCCTCTTCGGCAGTCAAAGAAGAAACCTTTTGGAGCTTATCGGTAAGTTCGGCTCTGGTCTTGGTAAGCTCTTCAATTTTTTCTTCTAGAATCTTCCTTTGGGACTCAAGCTGTTTTTCCTTCCTTTCAACCTCGCTAATCTTATCATCAAGAATTTCTGCCTTTTGGACTATCCTTCTTTCAAGCTCAAGTGTTTCTTGGCGGATTTTGGCGACTTCTTCTTCCGCAGCCTTTTTGAGGCGATATGCTTCGTCTCGAGCATCCTGAATTATCTCCCGAGCGGTAGATTGGTAATTGTCAATTGGTCGTTGTTGACCAACGGCAATAACGACCTTTTTTGGTCTTGCGTGTGTCGCTTTCATCGCTTGGAAAGTAGACCAACAGAAGACAGACTCGCTGGGCGAGTAAACTCTTAAAGACTTTTGAAGAAAATCTTGCAAAAATAGTCCATTAATTCAATAATCAACCTATCTTCGTTGGCTACTTTTGTGCATTTCATTCTATCGCCTTTTTGCCAAATTTGCAAACACAGCTTTGGCGACTTCGCTTTGGAAACCTCGTGAGGCTAGATACTGATATACTTTCTTTTTCAATTCCAAATTTGACAATATCCGCCATTTTCTTAGTCTTTTCTCAATAATTTTTTGAGCAGTCAGCAGCTGGTCCGGAAGCAATTTAAGAGCCGAGTCAATAATTTCTCGGTCTATCCCCTTTTTAATTAACTCAATTTTGAGCGCTATAGCGCTTTTTGGGTTAGATCGAATCCTTGATCGAACCCACCATTTGGCGAATTCAACGTCATTCAAATATTTATATTTTTTGAGTTTGCCAATAATTTGCCCAATCAACAAACTGTTTTTGGCCTGGGCGTATTTAACATTGCCAGCTTTTGCAATTTTCTCTGTTAAAAAATCAATCACTTCTTTCTCGCTTCTGGGGCGAACGGCAAGAAAACGCAGAGCCTTATCCATCAATTTTGATGTTTCTTCCTTTAGAATAATTTTGGAGATTTCATCTCGTGATAAAGACTGGCCGATCTTAAGATTACGCTCAACAAGAATGAATTCACTGACTCCGGCGGCAAACTCGCCGTCAACAAATAAATTAAATCTAGCGGGTTTTCTCTTTTGAGGCTCAATTGCGGTAATCTGAGGCACTTTAAGCTGTGGCGATCTCTTCCAGAATTTCCTCTTCTTCAAGCTCGGAGTTGGTTACTTTGGTAGGCTTGGCAGACAGGCCTTTTTTAACTTTTGCCCAGATTTCCTTTTCAAGAGCCGCTGCCTCTTTTTTATGTTCGGCAAAATAGACTTTAGCACTCTCCCGGCCCTGGCCGATCATCTTGGTTCCCCAGCGGAAGAAGGCACCTGACTTGGTAACTAATCCAAGCTCGAGCGCCACATCCAAAAGGCCGCCTTCGCGGGAAATGCCCTCTTCGGCCATAATGTCAAACTCGGCAATCCTGAAAGGGGGAGCAATTTTATTTTTAACCACTTTGACCCGATGACGGGTGCCAACAACTCTGTCGCCTTCTTTGATGTTGTCTATCTTTCTGATATCAAGTCTAACTGATGCATAAAATTTGAGAGCCCGACCACCTGGAGTAACCTCCGGATTGCCAAACATTACACCGATTTTTTCTCGAAGCTGATTGGTAAAAATGGCCATAGTCTTGGACTTGGAAATCGCACCGGTCAGTTTTCGCAGCGCCTGGGACATCAATCTTGCCTGAACACCCATTACCGAATCGCCCATTTCACCCTCGATTTCGGCTCGCGGAACAAGGGCTGCCACCGAATCAATGACGATAACGTCAATTGCCCCTGATCGAATTAGGGTCTCGGCAATCTCAAGGGCCTGCTCACCGGTGTCCGGCTGTGAAATTAAAAGATCATCCAAATTAACCCCGACCTTTTGGGCCCAAACCGGGTCGAGGGCATGCTCGGCGTCGATGAGAGCGGCTGTTCCGCTGTTTTTTTGGGCCTGGGCAATAATCGAGAGGGCTACAGTAGTTTTGCCGGAAGCCTCAGGGCCAAAGATTTCAATAATTCGGCCGCGAGGCAAACCACCAACACCAAGGGCCAGGTCAACAGGAGTGCAACCGGTAGAGATAACCTCAACCTCCAGTTTGCCGACAGATTCACCCATCTTCATGATGGATCCCTTGCCGTAGGCTTTTTCTATCTGGGAAATGGCAGTCAAGATTGCTTGTTTTTT
>CAZBJS010000030.1:3805-6887 GCA_964492295.1 uncultured Gammaproteobacteria bacterium | reverse complement strand
TATCGATTGGTCTTGCCCCGACGGCTTTTCTGAGGCCAATTTCGGAAGTACGCTCGATTACTGAGACGAGCATGATGTTCATAATGCCGATGCCACCGACGACTAGGGAAATAGCGGCAATGCCAGCAAGAACGATAGAGATCACCCTGAGAATATTTTGAATTGTTGACAGGGTTTGCTGGGCAGTCAAAACAGAAAAGTCATCTTCAGAAAGATCGCTTTGCAAAACTACCTTCAACTCGTGGGCAACTTTGGTAACATCACTTTCAGTTGTCGCTTTAGCATAGATATTGTTGACCTGATTTGTACCAAATTGACGACTTGCAGCTTCGAAGGGCACAATCACGATATTGTCTTGGTCAAAGCCAAAAGTGGAATCCTGCTCTTTGGCAATGCCCAAGACTTGGTATTTGGTACCTTTAATGTCAATTTTTTCATCTATAGGATCGCGGCCGGCAAATATTTTTTCTTCGACCGTTTTGCCGATAACAGCGACTTTTTTGCCGGAGTCACTCTGGGCTTTATCAAAAAATCGGCCACGTGTTGCTGTGATGTTGACAACCTGAGGAAATTGGTAGGTTGTGCCGATGATGGTTACATCTCTGAGTGTTTTATTTTGGTATTTGACGGTTGTGAACTGTTGGATAGTCGGGATAACCCCATCTAGGTTTTGAACCTTTTTGCTGATTTGGTCGACATGTTTGAGGCTAAGCTTATTAATTGTAGCACCGCCCGGGCCACGGCCTCCGGCACCGATTTTGCCGGGGATGACAAAAAGGGTATTTGATCCCAATTGTTCAAATTGGCCGGCAATGTAATTTCTAAGGCCGCTGCCCAGGGAAATCAGAAGCACGACTGAAGCCACGCCGATGATAATGCCCAGGGAAGTTAAAGCACTCCTTAGCCGATTAGTTTTGAAAGTTTCAATTGCTGAGGCGATAATTTCGCCAAATTCCATCATTGTAAGTTAAAAATTAGGATTAAAAATTACTTTTTTATTTCTCCTTTGGTTTTTCTTGTCTTTTTCGATTTGGCCATCACGGATCGTTATTATCCGTTTGGCAAAATTAGCAATTGTCGCCTCGTGAGTAATAATAACAATGGTATTCCCCTGGTTATTAAGCTTGCGGAAGATATTCATTATTTCTAGAGAAGATTGACTATCGAGATTACCGGTTGGCTCATCGGCAAAGATTATAGAAGGATTATTAACTAGAGCTCTGGCAATAGCTACCCGTTGTTGCTGGCCTCCGGAGAGTTGATTGGGCATTGATTGGAGTTTATCTTCAAGGCCAACTTTAACTAAAAGCTTAGTGGCTTTTCTTTCTCTTTCTTTTTTACCAACGCCCGCATAAATGAGCGGCAGTTGAACGTTTTTGGCAGCAGAGGTTCTGGGAAGAAGATTGAATGTTTGGAAGACGAAGCCGATTTCTTGATTTCTGATTTGAGCAAGTTTATCCTGCGTGAGTTTGGATACTCTTTGTCCCTTAAAAAAATATTGCCCAGATATTGGCTTGTCAAGGCAGCCCAAAATATGCATTAGAGTTGATTTGCCAGAGCCAGAAGGTCCGACGATAGCTACAAATTCACCTCTTTTAATTTCCAGCGAGACTTCTTTGAGGGCAACTGTTTGATTGGGTTTCTCCCCATAAATTTTTACTAATTTTTTTGTGGTAATAATGGCAGTCACTTAAATTGATTGATAATCCGCTCAAGAATACCCTTTTTGTTTATTTGTTCAAAACCTGCGATAACGACTGGCTCGTTCTCTGCTGCACCCGAGATAAGTTGTGTTTCAAGGTCAGATTCTAAGCCTTTGGTAATTGTTCGTTTCTCCACGGCTGAATTAGCTTTAGCCCAAATGAAATTATTATCAATGATAGCATCGTTTGGGATAACGATTGCGTCCTGCACTTGATCAATGACCACCTTGGCTTCACCATTCATGCCGATTAATAAATTACTTTCACCTAAGAGATCAAAGGTAACTTCAAAGACAGTTGCGCCGGTTGAAGTAGTAATCGCTGCCGGCGTAATTGAATTCACTTCGGCCTCAATTATTTTTTCGCCAAATGCCTCAAGAGAGATTTGAGCTTTCTGGCCTATTTTTATCTTGCCAATTTCAGCTTCATCGACTTCTGCAACAAACTGGAGTTTGTTTAGATTGCCTACTCGACTTATAGTGTCTGAGGATGAGACGTTGCTTGCGGCAAAAACCACAGGTTCATCGAGGACATAACCGTCAATGGGTGAAACCAGCCTGGCATTCTCCAAGGCAAGATTCTTAATTGCAACTTCAATAACCGAATTGTCAAGATCCGCTTGGGCCTTTTGAGCAATTCTTTTTAGGCTGTCTGTGATGACTTTATCTTTCTGCGAGTCACCAGTTTCATCAAAGTCAAGTCGAGTTTTAAGATATAGATTGAGTTGCTCTTGCAATCTTTTTTCAAGCTCATTCGTATTCAGAGATGCTACCACTTGCCCTTTTCGCACATAAGCGCCTCTGTCAAGGTTAATCCAGGCAATTTTACCTGATGTTAGAAAACGAAGACTGGTTGTCTCTTTCGATTTGATGCTTCCAGAGGTTAAAACGGTCGATTCGATCGTTTTTTTCTGGGCTGGTGCTGTTTTTATTTTGGCAAGATCTGCTCCGCCCCGAGTTAGTGTATAACTTAAAATAACTAATACAATTACTGCAAATGCAAATATCGGCTTTTGCAAGCGAGTTTGCCTAAAGAGTTTTTTAATTACTTTTGCATTGAGAAATTTCATAGATGGGAAATTATACAGGTTTTGGAGAATTAAAACAACCTATAGAGTTAGACTAGAAGTTCTTGTCCGTCGTAGGCAAGGTGGAAATTGGAGCTTGCGTTTTCCCTCAGGTATGATTTCAAGAATTGATGAGTTCCAGTCTTGTGGCCAATGTGCACAAAATACGTATGTTTTGCCTTTAGCTTTTTAGCGATTTGAATACCGTCGTTTATGGAAATATGACCGGCCGTTTGGCCGATTTTGCCCAGGGAAGAACCGTCAATTACCAGAAAATCACAATCGCGAATCACTTTTTGGGATGATGGCAAAA
>CAZBJS010000030.1:0-3705 GCA_964492295.1 uncultured Gammaproteobacteria bacterium | reverse complement strand
GGCAAAATTTTGTTGAAGTCTGGAATGTAGGCTACGATTTTGGATTCTTTGACTTTAATGCCAAAGGCCGGAGTATTTCCGTGGATTACGGGAAAATAGACTACCTTGGTGTTTTTAAGATAGATAGTCTCGTTTGGTTTGACAACTTTGATGTTAACTTTCAGAAGAGAGGTTCCTAGCATTTTTTTAATTCCAGCTAGAACCGGCATAGTCACAAACAGGTCTGGATTTTTTTTGTGGTTGTAGATATGTGAAATATCCCACAATCCCATGATGTGGTCGGGGTGCTCGTGGCTTATGAAGATTGTTTCTACTTTGGCAGGGTTTTCACCCAAAAGATGCCTGTAAGTATCTGGCCCTGCGTCTAAAAGAATTGACTCGTTTATCAAAAGCTGAGTTCGAGTGCGTTTGTCTTTCGGATCGCGCGACGAGCAGATCTCGCAGCGGCACCCAAGTCTTGGCAGTGGCCAACCAGCAGAAGTGCCTAAAAATTTAATTTTCATTGAAAAAGTGGGCGGAAGAGGACTCGAACCTCCACGGGTTTAACCCCATACGCTCCTAAAGCGTACGCGTCTGCCAGTTTCGCCATCCGCCCAAGCCTACAAATTTTACCAGATTTTAGCTTTAAGAGCGAGTCCGCTTTATGGTAGCTTTGTGAGCTTGCCATTCGAGAGAATCATCGAGTAATTTAAGTTTGATTTGGCCATACCTTCGCTCTAGTGCTTTAGCTATTAAGTAGTCGGCAAAATGCGGATTTTTGGGCAGAAGTGATCCGTGAAGATAGCAGCCGAAAGCATTTTTGTAAACTGCGCCTTCGGTACCGTCCTCTCCGTTATTTCCAGAGCCCCTAATTACCTTCCCAAGTGGTTTTAGATTTTCACCAAGATATGTTTTACCGCTGTGATTTTCGAAACCGACGAGATTCATTGTTAAATTGTTAAATTGTTTAATTGTTGGATAGATTGATTTGATTTCAGATTGGATGTCACCTGAAAGCTTTATGAGCAGATTTTGGATCATGCGATCTTTTGAACCGATCGTATATGCGTCAAAGAGACCGATTCCCCTGATTTCTTTCCCATCCAAAGTTCGAAAGTATTTCTGTAATAATTGATATCCACCGCAGATTGAAAGAAAAACAGCTCCTAATTCGAGAGCCTGTCCGATGGCACTTGCCTTTTTGGGCAGATCTTTGCCGACTATAAACTGTTGTCTATCCTGGCCGCCACCAAAAAAATAAATATCAAATTTTTTGGGATCGAGCTTCTCGCCTACGGAAAGTTTAGTCACATTGGTTCTGATATTTCGCCAGGCACATCTTTGGACAATGGTGATTATATTGCCCATGTCACCATAGGTATCCATTAAATCAGGGTACAGATGACAAATTTCAAGAGTTATTGGTGTTGCCATTTGATTGTCTCCCTCCCTATTTGATTTAGGATTTTTTGAACCTCAAGAAGAGCCGTATAGGTTGGTAAGATAATAAGGGTATCTTTAGTGTTCATCTTTTGTAGCGTGTTTATAATTGAGTAATTTATTTCCTTATGTATATTGTTTTTACTCAGTCTTAACCCAGCGTATTTTAGTCTAAGAACCATATCGAAACAACGAATTCCACTAACAAAGATTTTTTTAGTTTTACCTTTGAGAATCTCCCAGTTTGTATCCCATATCCAGGAAACATCTCTACCGTCGGCAATTTTGTCGTTAAGAATTATCAGTAAGTTGACTCTTGGTAATTGAGAAATTGTCCTGATGACCTCATTGGCTCCTGTCGGATTTTTTATAAGAAAGGTGACAAGTTCCCTATCTTTAACCTTTGTCTTTTGAAATCTCCCAAAAGCTGCTGAGAATGTTCTTATCTTACTGATTGTTACTTGGGAGTCGATCTTGAAACTTGTGGCTACTGCAGTTGATGCTAAGATATTGTAGACGTTATAGAGTCCGGGAAGAGAATAATGGACAGTTGAGGCTTGGCCATTAACATTTAACTTTATGAAAGCGGAAAAATTAAGTTGGAATTTTAGTCCGCTTGCTGATATTTGAGGCTGTGGTCTTGAAAATGAACATTTCAAGCAGCGGTAGTGGCCAAGATGGGCAGAAAGTTGCGCATCAAATATTAGGTCCGAACCACAAATTAAGCAGTGTTTAACATCTACGATGCTTGCAACCCGAGGAAGATTGATTTTATTATCATTAACCCCAAAAAAGATTTTTTTACCCCTGAATGATTTTGCCAAAATACTGATGCCCGGATCGTCGGCGTTGAGAATTAGGGCAGTATTTTGAGAAAGTGTACTTAAGGCCTTTTGCCATTTGTTTCTTAGCGAATCAACTTCTCCGTATCTGTCCAGTTGATCCCTGAAGAGGTTCAGAAGAACGATCGCACGGGGATAAACGTTTTTGAGGGCTTCTGGAAGTGTTGCTTCATCTACCTCCCAAATTGCCAAATCATACTTCAGTTTCCCGAACAGTGATGATTGGGAAATAAGAGTCGAGGCAATACCGCGCAACAAGTTTGAGCCCTGGCGATTGTGGATGATCTTATACTTGGTGGAGAGGATGTTATAAGCTAGTCTAGCAGTAGTTGTTTTACCATTGGTTCCAGAGACAATAATTGACCCATGCTTGATTTTCCTGTTGAGTTTTTTGACAAGACTTGGATCGAACTTTAGGGCATAAAGCCCCGGCGCTGCGGTAGCACCACCCCCGGCAAGTTTTATAATTTTTGCGGTTAATTTGCCAATAAGAATTGCCCAAAACAGTTTTAGATCCATTGTGGAGAATTTTAGCCTGTCGAGAGATGCTAGTCCACTTTCTTGACGACTACAGACTACGTACTACTTGCTAGTTAGAGCGATTCCAGTTTTTGGAAGAAAAAGTTTATGTCGTCAGCCCATTTGCCTCCGGTTAAAAGCTGAGGGGGAGCATAAACTGCCATTATTTGTTCAGGGGTAACTAAACCGCGGTCGATGTAGTCTCTTTTTAGAACTTTGGCAACAGAGACAACAGCTTCTTCCCACGAGTCGAAATTTACTCTGCCATTGCCGAATCCCCAGGCATTGTAGCTTTCATCCGGTGCTGTTTCGCCACCCCCCGTTTCTTTCATGGCTATGGCCGGAATTAGCCGGTAGTCAATTCCATATTGGTCTGACACTTCGACTATCAACTTGGAATGTGGCGCAAGAGGTGCTCCCTTGAGGAAATTCTCTACCAGGTACGGCCTCAGGTCAGTAATTTCCAAACCTATAACTTGGCCTTCAACACCGTTTTTTGTTTCGAGCTTCACCTCGGGAGGAATATTGATATTCGCGACGACATTGGCAGACTGGTTATTTCTGGCTTGCTGGCGGATTAAAAAAAATGACGAAACCAAAACGAGAGGAGCTGTGAAAAACCACAACATTACCAGGGCAAGTTTTCGAAACATGCGTCTTTTCTTCCAATATTGCATATAGATTCTTTCGATGTCAATTTGTGAGGAAAATTTCATTAACAAAAGGAGCAGTTAGCTTCGTGAGCGGGTGATGGGGATCCCTTCGACTTCGTTTACACTGAGTGCAATCGAAGTGCTCAGGATAAACTTCTCACCGCCATCACCAACCACTGCTTCGCCAAACTCACGCGAATGGTGAGCTTGTCGAACCAGAGCGGGTGATGGGGATCGAACCCACGCTCTTCCACTTGGCAAGCGGACGTTTT
>CAZBJS010000029.1:0-7436 GCA_964492295.1 uncultured Gammaproteobacteria bacterium | reverse complement strand
TTGTGTATCGAATAACATCAACAGGGATATTCTCTTTGGCAAACATCGAGGTAATGGTAATTATACTTTTCTGTGGAACCTTACGCCCAATTGAGAATTGAGAAGGGAGAATTGAGAATTTGCTTCTGGCTTTTATTAATCTGATTGAGCCAAAGCGGTACTTGGCTTCCCTGCCAAATTTGATCTCGACGGGATTGGTCAGTTTTACGTCGGAAAAGTGATTTTTTAGAAGAAGGCGCAGTTGACTTTCAAGCCACTTATTATCTCTCACTAGCCTGATTATCGGCCGGTTCTTTGACTCGTGTCAAGAAATTGCCGGAAACATAAACAAGAAATGTTACGTCAGAGGGCGTCCTGAGTTTTAGGCCCGCAGCTTGCGAGGACCGCAAGCCTTGCTTATCGAAGGGCAACCTGCTGATCTAATATTTCAGAGGAAATTGCAAGCGAGGATTGTTTCCAAATCCCTTGATTTATCCAACTGGGAGTGTCAATAATTAAAACAAAAGAATCAATGGCCCAACCTCAAAAAGTTTTACTGTTTACCAGCAAATCATCAAGGTACTTCAAAAGTTCGATCGACGAGTTCAAAAAGATTCTTCAAGGGTTAAAAGTTGAGAGAGAGAGACTAACCTCTGAGATAATTGACGTCTCCGAAAGACCAGACCTTGCCCGTCTTTGGCAAGTTGAAGCTGTGCCGACGATTATTATCGGTGACCAAAGATTTATCGGTGAACCCAACGCCGATGAAATCCTCAAGATTATCAAGAGCAAAAAACCGCTCTAGTTCTTCAAGTTTTTTTGCCCTCTAGGAAAAGCTGGACGTTATTGCCGCTAACCTCAACAATACCCCTTTCAAAAAAGTAGACATTGGTCTGACCATCCGCCGTGTAAACAATAATACTCTTATGAACAACGCTCATCAGATTGGCGTGCCCCGGTAAAAAATCCAGCTTGCCGATTTTATTTTCCGCCGAGACAGCTTTGGCTTTGACCTCAAAGTTAGTCTCGCCGGTCACAAAAGTTACGCCGTAAAAATGATGCCAAACAATCGAAACATTAAGTAATTGATCCATTGTTAAATTGTTCAATTGTTAAATTGCTAGATTGTTAATTGTTTATCTTGCAAATCTCAGTTCTTACTTGTCAGTTGTTACTTGTCACTGGTTACTGGTTTTGGGTTGGTTACAGCCGCTTGTTTGATACCCTTTGGCTTAATTCCCTTAAGATCACCGACGTAAAGGAATTTTTCCTCGGCAATATCGTCAACTCTGCCGGTAATGATCGCCCCGACATCGGCGATCGTTTTGGCGCGAGGTACCCAAACTCCCGGCCTTCCCGTCTGGTCGGCAGTCACAAAGAAATCCTGAGTCATATAATTTAAAAGTTTTCTGGCCCGATGATAAGTGGTTTGATCTTCTTTGGTCAGTTCATACTCGCCGACAATTGAAACAATTCTGGAGATTTGACTGTAGCGCTTAAGAGTCTTTTCAGCCTCCAAATACAGGAAGTAGTGGTCCCTGCCCAAGATTGCCGGTTCAATAACCGATGAGGAAGAAGCCAGGATATCAACAGCCGGATAGTGGCCCTCCCCGGCCACCGCCCGGGACAAAATAACCACCGAATCAAAATAAGAAAAGGCGGTTTGGATGCCGGAATCGCTCATGTCGTCGGCCGGAACATAAATAGCCTGAATCGAGGTAATTGCCCCGTTTTGGGTCGAAATCAATCTCTCCTCAAACATACCAATGTCGGAGGTTAATGTCGGCTGGTACCAGTCCTCCGAGGGAATGTTGCCCAAAAGCGTTGAAAGCTCATT
Source organism: uncultured Gammaproteobacteria bacterium (assembly GCA_964492295.1). GTDB lineage: Bacteria > Patescibacteriota > Microgenomatia > Curtissbacterales > GWA2-41-24 > CAZBJS01. Next base: position 5,620 of record CAZBJS010000029.1, on the reverse strand, counting down.
GCCAGCCTGGATAAATCGGTAAATATTGTCAATAAATAAAACTGCATCTTGCTTCATTTCGTCGCGTGCATACTCTGCAAGAGTTGCGGCAGTATAGGCAGCGCGGAAACGATTGGCCGCTCTCTCATTGATCTGCGCATAGACCAAAGCAGTATTTTTGAGAAGTCCCTTTTTTAAAAGACTCTCATAAAGTTCATGTCCCTCACGGATTCGTTCACCGATTCCGGCAAAAATTGTCGTCGTCTTTTTTAGGAGTTCGGCATTGTGGATAAGCTCCAAAAGAAGCACCGTCTTGCCCACACCCGAACCGCCGAAAATCCCCACTTTGCCACCCTTGCGAACCGGAGTGAAAAAATCGATTACTTTGATTCCCGTTTCCAAAATCTCCTTGTGGACATGAAGATCGGTGTAGGGAGGCGCCTCCTTATAAACCGGACGTCTGGCCGTCGCAAAAAGCCGCCTGCCATCCTGCGGTTCACCGAAAATATTAATCAGTCTGCCGGCAACCTCCGGCCCTACCGGCACGGTTAAAACCTCCCCGGTCCTCAGAACCGTTGCTCCCCGATACATTTTGGAGATATCGGAAAGTGCCAGCGCAAAAACCGTATCCTCACGGCTGGAGCTGTATGTTTCGAGTTTAAGGGAGTTATCCTCTTCCAAAAGCATCAGCTCGTGCCGAAAAGGCTTAACTCCGGAGAAGCCCACCTCCACAATGCTTTCCCGAACGGAAACAATTTTGCCAACTTCCATTTTCTAAACCCTCTAAACCTTCTCAACCTTCCTAACCGTATAGCCTTGATCCTTTAAGAATGTCATTTTCGGCAATATTTAAGCGATGGGCAAAAATTGTCACTTGTTGCTGCTTTGTGATAAGCCCCTTCTTATACATTTTAAATTCATAAGTTAACTCCTCCAAAAGTCGAGACCGGGTCAACTGCTGTTTTGTCCAATTCCAGCGGCGGGCCGAGAGCCTGGCCATATGCCCTTCGTAGAGCTTTTGGTGAAAAGAGTTGGTAGCAATCTGCTTTTTTAGAAACTCTAAAACCTCCAAAGGTGTCGGCTCGAAGAAGTATTTTTTGGAGGGTTTGGCAGTGGGCGGAGTATCGCGATCGACTTGGCTTTTGACCGGAAACTGTCTGAACATACTCTCTGCCCTGCCGTGATAGACAACCACTTGGTTGTAATTTTCCAAAACCGCCATGATTTGGCCGATGACAGCCAAATTTGGCCTGTCGTCATCCAAATCAAAATAGTAAATTTTGGAGCTTACCTTCTCCCGCTCTAAAATCTTCTTGCCTATTGCGCCGATTACCAACCCATCGCTGCCCGTTTTTTTGAGGTCGGCAATAAAAATCTCGGCTATATTTAAGATAAGATCGCCGTAAAACTCTTTATTGGAGGAAAGGAAAACCAGAAGTTGTTTTGGCAAGATCTTTTGTTTTATCATTCTTTCGAATTTTTGTTGTTCTTTAATGTAAGCAGGGTCGCCCGCAGGATAGATTGCAAAAACTCGCCTTAGCGATTGATCAATTCTTTTGAGAAGATCTTGAGCCTCACGAAGCCTCTCATAAGTTTGATTAAGGCGCAAAACCGTCACGGCCGTTAAGGCCCGCACCACCGAGATCATCTCAGCTTGTTCCTCAAGTTGTTTTTTATTGTATATTGCCACTAATAATATTATTAATCATCGGCTGGTACTTTAAAAGAAGTGTTTTGAGACCGTTAAGGTTGTTGACTGTAAGGACTTCTGTTTCCAGTTTTGTAAGCAAGTCCTTCTGATGAGCCTTAATTAACTTCTCTTTATCCCCTTGGACCTCGCGGACACTTTTATTATTCCAGAAATCTGAAAACAAAAGTCCGAAGAGAATATACTGCAGAGGCTTGGTAATAATCGTTAACTTCTCCTGATTAAAAAGTGTCTCGATTTTTTGACCGAAGTCGATCTCCAGAGAATAAGCAGCAGGCATCTCCACCCCGAAACTGGAGGTTTCCCGAACCCTATAGTAATTAATCAGTCTAAAATTAATGACTTGTCGCAACTCTTTCTCCAGAAACGACTGCGTCTGATTACCGACCCGGGTCACCGAAAGTGAGTGGTTGACAGCCGGCCTTTTCCCCCGTTTATATTCTTCAACGTCGAAGAAAATATGGCCGTCGGTCATGGCCATTAAATTTGTCTGAATATAGCCGGTTAAATCACCTTCCTGTGTTTCGGCAACCGGCAGACAGGTAATACTGGCTGCTTTGCCGCCTGCCTGCGCCACATTGCCCGCCCGCTCCAGAAGTCTCGCCTGGTGATGAAAAATATCGCCCGGATACGAACCGCGGCCCGGAGTTTTTTTGGCAACAAGGGCAATTTCCCGGTAATATTTGGCGTGGCTGGTCATATCGTCAAGAATGATCACGACATTTTGCCCTCGATCCCGGAAAAACTCGGCGATCGTGAAGCCGGAAAAGGGCGCAAAATAGATGTAGGAAACCGCGTCTGAGGAGGTAGCACCGATAACGATGGAGTTTCCGAGGGAGCCGGCGCTTCTTAGGGCTCCTTCGACGTTTTTGAGATCTGACTTTTTCTTGCCGATGCAAACGTAGATGCAAACCGTCCCCAATTGAGCCTGCCTGATCACTGTCTGCAGCAAAAATGCCGTTTTGCCAACCTTTTGGTCACCGGCAACAAGTTCCTTCTGGCCGTGGCCGATCTGGACCATTAAATCAACCAGCGTCACTCCGGTTTCCAGGGGCTGGGTAACTCTAACCCTTTGCAAAATACCCGGCGGCGGCCTGTCAATGGGCATTCGCTGCTTTTGCCCTTCGATCGGGCCTAGACCGTCAAGAGGCATGCCCAAAGGATCGATCACCCGCCCTAGCATCCGCTCGGAAACTTCAATGCTGGCTTCCTCACCGATTCTGGCCACTTTCTCCAAGTGAGAAACACGGCCCACATCAAGCATCAAAACCTCAACGAGATCGGGCAAAAGCACCTGAACGATACCGCGAGTGCCGTTTTCGGTAATTACCACCTCATTCGGCCTTGCTTTAGGCAGTCCGGAAACATAAATGAGGGGTGTCACAATGGCCTGGACGAATCCATATTCGCCGCTTTCGGCAAGATAGTCGTTAAACGTTTTCATAATATTTCCCAATTACCTCCACAAGCTCCCGTGATTTGGAATAGTCCCTATATTTTCCATTATATTCAATGATCGCGCCGGCAATGACTTCGCGCTTGACCTTGATATCAAGAATTACTTTTTGCGAAAGATTGGTCAAAAACCAACCGGCTACCCTTTGGACAAACTCTCTCTTGGGCTCAAACGCCAGATTAAGAGTAACTCTTGAAATCTGCTCCAAAAATTTTTTCAAACCAACAAAAAAAGCCTCCTGCTCCCGGTTTTCCGAGGGCAAAGTGTTGTTTGCCTCTAAACCTAAAACAATTTGATGGAAATTAGGGGAAACGTGGCCATCGATCTTGGAGCCCAAAACCGGCGAAGTAGTCGCATAGACGAGCTCCAAGGTGGTAGCAATCTCACTTTCCAAAAGATGAAGATCTTCAACTGTCAGGACATTTTCCAAAAACAGAGCCAGTGTTTTTCGGTCATTCACGTTTGGTATTGGCAAACAGATTATCGACTTTTGCCTGCTCCAAAGCTTTCATCACCAAATCCTCATGAGTGGCAAGATCAACGCTTTTTCCTAAAACCTCTCTTGAAGTCTCCAAAATAATGGCGTTGATCCGGCCGTCAATCTCTTGAATTTTTTTCTTTTTGTATTCTTCAAGCTCTTTTTCGGTTTTTAAAATATTATTGGCCACCAAAAATTGCATTTCTTTGGCTACTCCCCTTTGTTGCTCTTTGATAAAATCGGATAAATTTTTTGCAGAAGAAACCGCTAATTTTTCCATCTGGTTAAGATTAATCTTCATTTTTGATTCCAGCCCTTCAAAATAGGCTCTGATGCCTTTGGAAATTTCGGCCTGGATTTCTCTTTGAATTTTCGGCGTAATTTTTAAGGATCTTCCACTTTCCCTTTTTTTGGTCTCTTTCTGGGGTAGTTTAAATTTCCAAAGAACAAGAAGTACCCATAAAATCACTAAATTAACTATTAGGCTAAAAATTAAAATTATTTGACTCATCGCCACAACTGACTAATCTTATCTACCCCTATTATAGCCACAGCAATACCTAAACCGGCTAGCGTCAATAAGGCGACGACAAAACTTGAAAGGACCATTCCCGCGATAATTGTTCTTTTGGCCAGTGGATTTCTGCCAACTGCCACAATTCCTGTGCTGACAAATTTAACAAAGGCAAAAGTACCGCCGATTATGGTCAGTGTGCCGATTACAAAAGCCAAAAAGTAGCGCAAGAAATTATTAAGGTTTTCCGGTTTTTTCAAAATGTTGAGAATGGTTTGGTATAAATTGCCACGAGACTCTGCGCCTATCTCCACAAATCCGATGTTAACTTCCGCAGGAACAAGCCCCTCTTTGGTGGTATCATCATAGCGGGCCAAGGCTTTTCCCAGAACATACCCTGAAGTTGTTGCCTTCTGGCCGACTCCCGGCTTGTCACTTGAAGTGACATAATCACCGATCTCAACTGTACCATTTTGGGCCGAGACTTTAACGTCCGTTACCCCAGAGCTGACCAAGGCACTGGTTTTGTCGGTTTTTGGCGCAACGGAAAGAACGGGGGTCGCCGCGATCACCCCGTATATTTGAATGTCATAGGCTGCCGAAGTTCGCCTGAGTCCTTCTTTAGTTATCGAAATAATGTCGCCTGCGGCGGCATCAGGGTCGGCCACCTCAACATTAATGGCCACGCCTCCAAGAGAAGGAAGTTCCTGGGCCAAAACCGTCCCCCAAACAAGAAGGATGAGTAAGCCAAAAAGAATAGGCAGTTGCCAACGCACTATAAATAATTGTCAATTGTAAACTGTCAATTGTCAATTGTTTAGCTACTAACTATCTACTTACTATCTCTTTTTATATCATTTTGGGGGCGGCTAGTTTGCGGGTCTTATTTACCCAATATTCCGCTCCGGGGTCGGATTGATATTGACGATCCGGGATTAAGTTAGGATAAGCTATACGAAACAACGAAGTTAATCAATCTGTCCGCAACATATATCACCCGCTTCGGTTTACCACTGACATATTTTTTGACCCTCTCTGAAGCCAAAGCCAGCTTCTGGGCATCTTCCTTGCCAATTCCCCGCTCCACCGTCAGTCTGTCCCTCACCTTCCCGTTCACCTGAACCACCAGAGTTATTTTCGCCGCCTTGGCAAGCTTGGGGTCATATTTGGGCCAGGGATGGACATGAATTGAGAATTGAGAAAGTCTCGTTGCCTGTCGGCAAGTGAGAATTGAGAATTTGTTCTTTTTTAATTGTCCATTGTCCATTGTCCATTGTCCATTGATTCTCTGCCAAAGCTCTTCGGTCAGATGCGGAGCAAAAGGGGCCAGAAGAAGAAGTAAGTTCTTTACTTCTTCTTCAGTGATTAGTGAATAGTGTTTAGTGTATAGTCCTTTTTGCCCACTTTCCACTTTCCACTTTCCACTTTCCACTGCGCGCTTTTCGAGGGCGTTGACCCATTCCATGATCGCCGAGATTGCCGTGT
>CAZBJS010000028.1:2192-7889 GCA_964492295.1 uncultured Gammaproteobacteria bacterium | reverse complement strand
GTATCCTTTCTTGCATATCTTTGGGGTGGAAGAAGAGTTGGCCCTTGCCGATCCTTTCAGTGGTCATTTTGGGGCGCATGTACCATAATTGAAAATTTCGCAGGAAATTTTCAAGAATTGAGAATTGAGAATTGAGAATTGAGAATTTTTTCTTTTTTGAACTCTCCACTTTCAACTTTCCCCTCTCAACTTTATTGGGTTGCCAATTTGGCAAATACTTCTTAATCCAACCGTTGGCCTCGATAAACTTTTGGTAGGTATTATCGCGATCCCAAAGGAGCTTCATTTGACAGATTTCATGGGCGATGTAAAGATTCTGGTCCTTGATCTTGAGGCTCCCCTCATCTAAAAAAAGGTTTAAGCAAGCTCGATTGGTTACCTTTTCTCCTCGCGGATCCCGCTTAAAAGGTAGAAGCGCTAAATTTGCCAGAAAACGTGTGGTCCAAATTGAACCTTTGGCGGAAACTATGACAAAATCAATATCATCGTCTTTGTGGCTGTTTTGCATCGCCAGTGCTCCGGAAATGGCCACAAGTTTGACCGTAGGAACCATTTTAAGTATTGAGGCAAAAAATTGGGCTTTGGTGAATTTTGCTCTTGAGTAATTTCCCCTTAATTTGCGAGTACTAACTTTTGACCTTCTTCCCTTGAGAAAATAATGTCCTCTATGCTGGTTAATCTTCTTGACATCTAGCAACTCCCTGAGGGCCCGAGCTACTGATTGATGAGTAGTAGATTGACTGATCAGAAACTTGTGAGTTTCCTCGACACTCAAGGGGTAGTCAAAAATGTCATGGTAAGCCAAAGTTGCCAGAATAGCCTTGTCCAAAGTCATCTTGAGGGTAATATCAAGCTTATGGTAATTGAGAGCAAAATAAAGTGCAACAGAGGGAAAAATTTAGTTACTTGGACGGTAGGGCGGAGAATTTCTGTAAAACTGCAGTAATATTTTTGGCGGCAGTTTCCAGGGCGCTTTGGGCAGATTCTCCTCTGGCCATCCGATTGATCACGTCCTCGTAGGTTTTAATAATTTGATCGTTGAGGCCGTTATCAAAGGTACGCGAGGCCATTGGGAAAGAACGCATATATGGAGCATCCCCAATATAAGCGCCGACGATCGGATCGGCTGCAAGCTTTGCTGCCATGGAAACTTTCGGGTAAGGCTCACCAAATAATCGACCGGGGCTTTTGGCCGCTTCACTGTAGAGCTTAATTAAAGTTTGTTCCTCCTGGAGATATTTGACAAACTCCCACGCCTCCTTCTGATGATCGCTTTTGGCCGACACCCCTTCTGCCCAGTAACTCGCCCAGGCTACCCTACCGCCTTCAAGTTGGGGAACAAGTGCCACCCTGAATTTCAAAAGGGGGTTGGCATTTTTGATCTCAATTGCCCGCCAGCTGGGTGCGAAGTACATTGCCAGATTGCCGCCGACAAAGGCAATCGTTGAGGAGGGCAACGTTTCATCCCAAGTCCGCCTTTCCCCTTTGGCAAAGCTGAGGTAATATTCAAGAGCATCAGCCGACGCCCGATCTGTGGGGAGTTTGGGATCGCCGCCGTTTTGGAGAATCATCAGACCCACAATATCGGAAAAATGATCAACATTGGAGGCAGTACCCAAAGCAACACCGGCTGTTTGAATGTTGCCTGCCTGATCCCGAACGGTCAGTTTAGTAGCAATTTGGGAAAGTTCATGCCAAGTAGTTGGCGCACCTGCGATACCCGCTGCCCTGAAAATGTCCTCATTCCAATACAGACCAAGACCATCGATCTCGAGAGGCACACCGACAAATTGCTTCTGGGAGTTCCGCAAATCACCAATGACGGTAGGGTAGAAATTCTTCTTAAATTCATTTGCCGAAATAACACTTGAGGGCACAGGAGCCAGTACGTCCCCTAGCATTGGCGTCCAAGTATTGTGGAAGCGAAAAATGTCCGGACCTTTGCCTGATTGGATTTGACTTGTTAAAGTTTCGCGGTATTGCTGCGGTGATTTTTTTTCGTAGATGATATCAACATTCGGTTTAACTTTCTTGTAATCGCTAATGACCTGGTTGATGGTTGATGCCGATTCCCAAAGGCCCCAGTACTTCAGGCTGACTGATTCTTCCTTGTTAAGGATGGGAATAAGGGTACATCCGGCAAGGAAAATGGCTGAGACTAACCAAAAAAGGACTTTGGCAGGAAATTTCATTATTAAGTCAGGTACGAACTGTGTTGGTAACTGTAACTCTATGATATCATAGGGTTAAGTTGTGTCAACCAATTTTGGCTTCAAAAACTGGCTTATTTTAGTAATTTTTACACTAGCGGTCTGCTTTTTCTATCTGGGTTTCTATACCTTTCATGTTTTGCCCAGAACTCATTTTGCTAACTTTAACCTTTCCAATAAAACACTTGCTGAAGCTGAATTAATCATTGATGAAAAAATTCAGTCGTTTCAGGCTCAGGAGGTGGATTTCATCCTCGATGGTCAAAATTTCAAAAGTGATCTGGCCTCTTTGGGAATTACGATAGACCGTGAAGCAACATTGAACGAAATCAGGACAGAAAACCGCAATAATCTTACAAGATTACCTATCTATAAAGTAAAGCAAGTTGCACCAAAATATTCATTCGACGCCCAAAGGTTTTTGCAACAATTTGACGTTCTTTTCGGCCAATTTGAAACTCAGGCGCAGGATGCGACCATTGTTTGGCGGGGAGGCAAGTTCCAGATAGAAGAGGAAAGGCAAGGAACCTTAATCAACAGAAATCAGCTTATTAATCACGTGAGAACCAAAATTGAGAAGCTCTCAAGCGACCCTATTGAGGTCTCAAAAGTTACCGCAGTCCCGGCAATTGATAAAGAAAATGCCAAGCAGGCCCTGGAGCGGGTTAATCTTATCGCAGACCAAAGAATTATCTTGACCCATGATACGGATCGTTGGGAAATAGCCGGTCAAAAACTTATCAATCTTTTAAAGTTTGAGCAAAAGGGGCTTGAAGGAGGCTTCCTGGCAAAAGTAGTTTTTACAATTTCCCCCTTCGAAATTCGCTCGCTGCAAACAGTAGATTCGATGACGAAGACTCTTGAAGTCAAGTTGGACAAACAAAACCTCGAGGCTTTTATTTCGCAAATTGCCAAAAGAATAGACACAGCGAGGGTTGATGCAACGATCAAGTTTGAAGGCGGTCGAGTAACCGAATTCACTCCTTTCCGCGATGGGCAGAGGCTGGACACTCTTCAAACTTATCAATTGATTCTTGAGCAAATCTCAATTGAAAACGTTTCAGTACAAAAAGATATTATCGTCAAGCTGCCGGTGGCAGTTAACCCTGCCAAAATTGCCAACGAAGAGATCAACTCACTGGGGATTCATGAATTAATTGGAAGGGGTGTTTCCTATTTTGCTGGCTCTATTCCTAATAGAATCCACAACGTGACTTTGGGAGCAAAAAGAGTCAGCGGCACATTGGTAAAACCGGGTGAAGTATTTTCCTTTAACCAGACGGTGGGCGAAGTTTCCGCGGCCACCGGTTATAAACAAGCTTACGTAATCTCACAGGGCAGAACTGTCCTTGACGACGGAGGTGGAATCTGCCAGGTTTCAACCACCGTTTTTCGCGCTACCCTTAATGCCGGGCTCCCTACGATCGCTAGAGTTGCTCATGCTTATCGGGTAGGCTACTACGAACAGGCAGGTTTCAAGCCGGGATTTGATGCCACCGTTTGGGCCCCTGCTGTTGACCTTAAGTTTAAAAACGACACCGCTAATTACATTCTTATCCAGGCAATTGTTGACCCCGCAGGCGCTAAACTCCAGGTGGACATCTACGGCACCGCCGACGGCAGGAGAGTTGAAATAGCTGATCCGGTTATTTCCAACCTCAAACCTCCCCCTCCCGATAAATTCCAAGAAGACCCGACCCTTCCCCGAGGAACAACCAAACAAGTGGATTTTGCGGCAACCGGCGCAACCGTTGTTTTTACAAGACGAGTTTTCCAGGGTGATACAATTCTTATAGACGAGGCCTTTAAATCTAATTATCGCCCCTGGCAGGCAGTCTATTTAGTGGGTACAGGAGGATGATTAGACAGTTGACTATTGACAACTGACAAGAGGCAAGGATTTGCGAATTTCTTATAGCGTTAGTCATTAGCCTGCCTGCCGGTAGGCAGGTTGTTTCCCTTTTAGTGAGGCAACGAGAATTGGAGTTTTAATCGTGAAGAAAGATTTAGCAGTTATCTTCGGATTGTTTTTGGTAGTTGTCATTTTGGTAATTTTCGGCAGGGGCTATACATCAATCGGCCTAAGCGGTCTAGGCAAATCGGGGGCAACAGAATCTGCTGTAACTGGCGAAGCCGTCGAAGTAAAGATAAAAACGCTGTCGGTTGAGGCAAAGGTTGCCGCAACCAGTGCCGAAAGGAAACAAGGACTTTCCAATTTAGAATCGTTACCGCTTGGAGAAGGGATGCTCTTTGTTTTTGAGAATGAGGGTAAATATGGAATTTGGATGAAGGATATGAAGTTTGCGATTGACGTTGCCTGGATTGACAGCGACAGGAAAATTGTTGATATGGCCAAAAATATTCCACCAGAGCCCGATAAGAAAGAAAAGGAGCTGACTATCTACAAGCCCCAATTCGGCGCCATTTATATTCTTGAAGTTAATGCAGGGCTTTTGGCGCTTCATGGAATTCAAGTCGGCGATACCGTCGAGTTTGAACTCTAAATGAAAATCCTCGGTATTGAAACCACCTGCGATGAAACGTCAGCCGCGATTGTCGAGGATGGACGCTTTGTGCTTTCCAATGTCGTTGCTTCATCACTTGAAATCCACAAAAAATATGGGGGGGTTGTCCCGGAAATTGCGGCCAGGGAACAAACGCGCAGCATTTTACCTGTGATTGCAGAAGCAGTTGCGCAAGCTTCAAGAATTAAGAATTATGAATCAAGCCTTCGTCCCGAGCTCAGGCCGAGGGGAATCAAGGATTCCCTAAAGAACAAACATCTTGTCAATTGGGCCAAAGAGAACATTGATACCATCGCAGTTGCCCATGGTCCAGGACTAGTCGGATCTCTTCTGGTTGGAGTCGAGACCGCCAAGGTCTTATCTGCTACTTGGCAAAAACCATTGATTGCCGTCAACCACTTAATTGGCCATGTTTATGCCAATTGGTTGACTGTTAACAGCCCACAGTTCACAGAAAGCAACCGTCAACCGTTAACCGTGAACCGTGAACCAACTTTCCCCCTGGTTGCTCTTATCGTCTCTGGAGGTCATACCGATCTAATTCTGATGACAAACCATGGGAAGTATCAGTGGCTCGGTGGAACACTGGACGATGCGGCCGGTGAAGCCTTTGATAAAGTGGCAAGAATACTGGGTCTGGGATATCCGGGGGGCCCGCAGATCGAGCAAGCCGCAAGTCAGGGGTCAGGGGTCAGGGGTCAGGGGTCAATTGTCTTACCTCGACCGATGATTAAGTCTGCTGATTATGATTTCTCTTTCTCGGGATTAAAAACGGCAGTCGTTAATACGGTTCACAGTTCACAGTCTTTGGTCCCGAAGGGTCTCAGGCCCGAGGGGTTGACAGTTCATGGTAAAGGAGAAATCGCCTACGAGTTTCAAGAAGCAATTGTTGACGTGTTGATTGCTAAAACATTAAGAGCCGCTAAAAACTTTTCCGCAAAAACGATAGTTGTCGGTGGAGG
>CAZBJS010000028.1:0-2092 GCA_964492295.1 uncultured Gammaproteobacteria bacterium | reverse complement strand
AAGACGAAAAAAGTGTCTACGACTTTTGGGAAAGATCCGGTTTTTTTGTCCCGAAAATCGTCCCGGGGAAAAAAGCTTTTGTTATTGTGCAACCTCCGCCAAATGTTACCGGTGAACTTCATGTCGGCCATGCCCTAACAGCAACAATCCAAGATGTTCTGGTGCGCTATCACCGCCTAAGGGGTGATCCAACTCTTTTTTTGCCGGGAGTTGACCATGCCGGCATTGCCATCCAGTACGTTCTGGAAAAAGAGCTTAAGAAGGAAGGGAAAACGCGTTTCGATCTTGGTCGCGAAAAATTTGTTGAGAGAATCTGGCAATGGATTGAAAAGTACGGCGAGAAAATTGATCATCAGCATCGGCGGCTGGGCGTTTCCGTCGATTGGACACGCAGACGTTTTACAATGGACAAAGACTATCAGGAATCGGTAAAAGTCGCCTTCCAAAAACTCTACGACGAGGGCCTCATCTTTCGGGGTGAACGCATTGTCAATTGGTGCCCACGCTGCCAGACTGCAATTTCCGATCTTGAAAATGTTCACCGAGAAGAGAAAGGGCGACTTTACTTTTTGGATTACAAAACAATTCAAATTGCCACAACCAGACCGGAAACCATTTTTGCAGATGTAGCGATAGCAGTAAACCCTAAAGACAAACGTTATCGAAGTTTGATCGGCCAACAGGCTTTAATTCCCCTAACAAAAAGGCGGATACCGATAATTGCAGATGAGTTGGTTGACCTGGAGTTTGGCACTGGAGCACTCAAGATCACGCCTGCCCATGATGAGCTGGACTGGCAAATTTGGCAAAAACATAAAGGAAAAATTCCCGAATTCCCAACAGTTATCACCACTGATGGCCATCTAGCAAAAGGGAGTAAATACGTCCCCGCAAAATATTGGGGAGGCGCGACAGATGTGGCAAGAAAATCAGTTCTTGAGGATTTGAAAAAGAGCAAAATGCTCACGAGAGAAGAAAAAATTAAACATTCAGTTGGCCACTGTCAACGATGCGATACAGTCACTGAACCGCGAGTATCCAAGCAATGGTTTGTCAAAATGAAGCCATTGGCAAAAGAGGCAATGGCTGCAGTAAAAAGTGGGAGAATAAAAATTATTCCCAAACGATTTGAAAAAGTTTACTTTCGGTGGCTTGTCAACATCCGCGATTGGTGCATTTCGCGCCAAATCTGGTGGGGACACCCGATACCAATTGAGGGAGAAACCGACGTTTTGGACACCTGGTTCTCTTCTTCACTTTGGCCATTTGCCACTCTTGGTTGGCCCTCTCGCACCAGGGGAGCTCGAGGTAAACTTTCCGATTACGAGTATTTTTACCCGACAACGATTCTGGAAACAGGTTATGATATTTTATTTTTTTGGGTTGCCAAAATGATCATGCTGGGCCTTCACCTTACCAAAAAAGAACCGTTCAAAATCGTGCTACTTCACGGCTTGGTGCGGGATGTTGCCGGCGCAAAAATGTCCAAAACTGCCGGCAATGTGATGGACCCCTTGGAACTTGTTGACAAATACGGATCAGATGCGCTTCGGATGGGCTTGATTGCTGGGACTTCTGCGGGAAATGATATGAGACTTTACGAAGAAAAAATTGTTGCTTTTCGCAATTTCGCAACAAAAATCAGAAATATCGCAAGATTCGTTCTGGAATTGGGGCCCGGGGGAACTCGAGGGAATCTTGAGTTTAACAATCGAGACGATCGCTGGATAAAGACTGAACTGGAAAAAACAATTCAATCAGTCACTGGGCACTTGGAAAAGTTTCAGCTACACTTGGCCAGTGAACAGATTTATCACTTTATCTGGCATAAATTTGCCGATGTTTACATTGAAAGGAGCAAAAACCGCAGAGGTGATGCCCAACCGGTTTTAGAGTATGTTCTTAAAACCTCATTGATTTTACTCCACCCCTTCATGCCCTTTACGACTGAAGAACTTTATCAGAAGTTTGACATGAGGAAAAAGTCAATTATGTTAGAACACTGGCCTTCGGCCAAAGATTAATTGTTCAATTGCTCAATTGCTAAATTGTTGATAGCAATGTAACAATATAACAGTTTAACAATGTATTT
>CAZBJS010000027.1:5468-8088 GCA_964492295.1 uncultured Gammaproteobacteria bacterium | reverse complement strand
CTTGGGTCTATTCTAGGAATTCCTTTTTTAATGGAGATCCTTGAATTAAAACAATCTATGGTTTCCTGCAAAAATATTGCTAATTGATCGGGAGAAAGCTCAATTGGTTTAATAACAGTAACTGAAGAATCATTTTGAGTATCTTTCGCAGTTGGCCAAAATAGCCTCGGCGGTTCCTCTTCGCCGAAATTGACTACTTTTGAATTCTCGAGGTTGTCAATGAAATCTTTAGGATTAATAAGGGCCCCTTTAAGAGACGTAAAAGGTATTCCGAGCCCAAAGTTGAATCTCCCGATGGCGATTTCTCTGGCAGTTGAATCAGGGACAAAAGTTCCAAGCTGTTCTGTCATTCTGTAACCCCACCGTAGGTGAAGCAAATTTTGATCTTGATCTTCTTTTTGAAATGGAATTAATCTTTCCCACGCTAAACTGTGCGTTTGCGGAATTTTTCCAATAGCATCTACCTTACCTGCGTCTACTTTGTTTGAGAACGTGAATAGTTCTTCGGCGACGGCCTTGAAAGTTTCGGAGTCAATTTGTTCCGCAATTTCGATGGATGGTACAAACGGTTGAAGGTTTTCAGGAGGCAGTTTTGGCAATCGGTTAGTTTCGGGTTTCTCCTGGTTATTCGACAATTCTTCTCTGTTTTCTCCAGAGAAACAGCTGCGGGCGATGGTTGCCCCTGCAACCAAAGATGCTGAGGCTATAATGATCAGCAGTTCTCTCCTTGAGATCTTTTTAGGGGACGGTTCATGTTCATTCATCGGTAGCTTTATAGCATCATCGAATGCAAATTACAACTAACTTGTGCTAAAATTTGGTTCGTTTGGGCCTGTAGCCCTGACGCACTTGTGGTCGGGGTCCCGACTCTAAGAGACGTCGGGACTCAGTGATATTAAATAATGGCATATGTGTACTTTCTTAAAAGTGAAAAAGGTAAATTTTATATTGGAAGTACTTTAAATTTAAAACAAAGAATAAAGCACCATGAAGGCGGATTTACACCTTCAACTAAAAGGTTGGGGAAAATAGCCCTTGTATTTTCGCAAGAGTATCCTACTCTAAAAGAAGCAAGGTATATTGAAAGGCGCCTTAAGTCTCTTAAGAGAAAAGACTATATCGAGAGGATAATTAGGGACGGATTTATTAAAATGGGCCAGTAGCTCAGTGGCAGAGCGGGTGTCTTAAATCCGCAAGAATTCATGGGCTCGTAGCTCAGCGGTTAGAGCACGACTCTTATAAAGTCGGGGTCGATGGTTCGAATCCATCCGAGCCCACCATGAATTCTTCGGATATATCAGGCGAAGAGCTGATATAAACACCAGGTCCTAGGTTCGATCCCTAGCACGTCCACACTTTCTGATATTTCTGATGCTAAAGGCACCAGAATTAAAGTGGAAGTCGTAGGTTCGATCCCTACCAGACCCACAAGCTATGAGTAAAGAAGTTATTGAAACAAGATTTTTTCTTAAGATTGATGATTCTATTGTAGCGCCGCCTGGCGCGGAAGAAGCTTATTTCGAGGCTAGGAGATGGTCTGAAGGTATCCCCACAACCAACAAGGCATATGCGGGAGCTAGTTTGTATCCTGGAGATAAGGATGGGAAAAGAGGATTTTTCGTGCAGAAGATTATTTATTCAAAAGCAAATTGATGAAATTTGGGATTGTTTACAAAGAGGAAAAAGAAGACGCAGGGAAATCTGCCAAAACTGCGAAAGATTTTGCCAAGCGGGCGACTGAGTTTCTGAAGAAAAAAGGCCATGAGGTTTTGGGGGAGAAGGATCTTAAAGCTTCTGAGGTCATCGTTACTTTCGGCGGTGACGGCACTTTAATCCATAAGGCTTGCGAATATGCGCCTTTGGGAGTCCCTTTTGTAGGTATTAATACCGGAAGAGTCGGTTTCTTGACGGCAGCGGAGGCTGGCGATTGGCAGAAAGCGTTGGAAAAGCTCTCACGAGGAGAGTATTTGATCTCGAAGAGGATGACGATAGAGGCGTCTTTAAGTCGACGAACGACTAACGACAAACGACTAACGACATTTAGGGCAGTCAATGAGGTGGTCATCAAGGGACTTTATCGGGTGGTTGATTTGGAGGTTAATGTAGGAGATGAAAAACTTTTGCGGGTGTTGGGAGATGGCGTCATTCTCTCAACGCAAACCGGCTCCACCGCCTATTCGCTCTCCGCTGGCGGGCCGATTGTTGATCCAAATTTGGATTCAATTTTGGTTACCCCAATTAATCCGATTGGTTTGCCGATTCCATCGGTTGTTCTTTCACCAGATGATCAGATTTTGATCAAAGCATTAAAAGGGGATGATATGTCTTTAATTATCGATGGCCAGGAACATACGAAACTTTCGGAAGGTGAAGAAGTCAGGGTCAATAAAGGTAAATACAATGTTAAATTTGGCTATTTTAGCAAGAATCATTTCCTGCATGCTCTCAATGCCAAGTTCGGGCTGGCAGGAAGGGTAGGTAGCTAGTTTCTTTCGCCAAACTTATCGATTATTTTCTGAGCAACCTCGTCTACTTTGGTGTCGGTTGTGTCGATAACAAGGTCAAAAAAATTCGGGTCAAGGAAATTCTCATCGGCGTAGAGTTTGCGGAATTTGGCGTC
>CAZBJS010000027.1:0-5368 GCA_964492295.1 uncultured Gammaproteobacteria bacterium | reverse complement strand
TGCACGAGGGCTTTTTGGAGATTGGCGGCGGCAGTAGCATATTCTTCTTCAGAAAGAATGTGTTTTTGCTTGAGGGCTTCTTCAGCGGCTCTTTTGGCTTCTTCAATTCTGCGCTCTTCAATTTCCTCAGGTGGTGCTGCTAGATCAACCAGGACTTTAACTGAGGAGGCACTGATTTGGGCAAAGCCGAAGCCACTAGCCAGGTGAGATTCTTTTTGATGTTTTTTATAGATTAGTTCGCCGGGCTCAATTGAAGTGATCAGAGGGGTGTGGTTGGCAAGGACAGTGATTTGACCGGTGGTTGAGGGAAGCGAAACTTGGTCAACTTCGTCATCGAAAACTATTTTTTGGGGAGTGATGATTTGGAGATGAAGCATAATTGTTGAATTGCTACATTGCTAAATTGCTACATTGTATTTTTAAAACAATTTAACAATAGGTTCACAAAGTGAACGGTAACAATGTAACAATTTATCGATTTACTTCTTGATTTCATCAATCGTTCCTCTCATATATAAGCATTCGCTAACGCTCATCTTATGTATGCTCAGCGCTTCTTGACTTCGTCAATTGCGCCTCGCATATAGAATTCTGCTTCATCGACGCTATCGTATTCGCCGTTTAAGATTCTATCGAAGCCTTCGACGGTTTTTTCAATTGGGACATAAACACCTTTGCGACCAGTAAAGGTTTCGGCAACGAACATCGGTTGGGAGAGGAACTTTTGAATTTTTCGCGCTCGCGCTACGGTGATCTTGTCCTCGTCCGAAAGCTCCTCAACTCCCAAAATGGCAATTATATCGGCAAGCTCTTTATATCGTTGCAAAACCGCCTGCACATGTCGGGCAACTTGATAATGTTTTTCGCCGACAATTGAGGAGTCAAGCGCACGCGATGTTGAGGCAAGCGGATCAACGGCGGGATAAATACCTTGCTCGGCGATTGCGCGCTCAAGGGAAATTGTCGAGTCCAGATGGGCGAAGGTGGCAACCGGTGCTGGGTCGGTATAGTCGTCGGCTGGCACATAAATTGCCTGCAAGCTGGTAATTGAACCCTTTTTGGTGGAGGCAATTCTTTCCTGAAGCTCGCCCATTTCGGAAGCTAAAGTTGGTTGATAGCCGACAGCGGAAGGAGTTCTGCCAAGAAGAGCGGAAACTTCGCTACCTGCTTGAGCGAATCTAAAGATATTATCGATAAATAGAAGAACATCTTGATTTTTCTCGTCTCGGAAGTATTCGGCAATCGAAAGGGCGGTAAGCGCCACGCGGAAACGGGCACCTGGAGGTTCATTCATCTGACCAAAAACCATGGCCAACTTGTCAATAACCCCGGCTGCTTGCATCTCTCGGTAAAGATCATTACCCTCACGAGTTCTTTCACCGACACCGGCAAAAACAGAGTAACCACCGTGCTCGCGGGCGACATTGTTGATTAACTCCTGGATGATGACGGTTTTGCCGACACCGGCACCGCCAAAAACACCGATTTTGCCACCCTTGATGAAAGGCGCAATAAGATCGATGACTTTGATGCCGGTTTCTAAAATTTCTTGTTTAGTTTCCTGCTCAACTAAGGGTGGAGGATCGCGATGAATTGGGTATCTTTTCTTGGCGATGATTTGTGCTTTGCCATCGATTGGGAAGCCTGTGACATTGAGAATTCGGCCTAAGGTTTCGGCGCCGACGGGGACTGAAATCGAATTGCCAGTGTTTCTTATTGCCATGCCTCGCTTGAGGCCATCGGAAGGCCCCAAAGCAAGGGATCTAACCTGGTTTTCTCCAAGGTGCTGCTGGACTTCCAGCACAAGCTCGGTGCCGACTACCCCCAGCGCATCATATATATTAGGTAGATTACCACGAGTAAACTCGACGTCAATGACCGGGCCGATGACCTGGACAATCTTCCCCGTAACTTTACTTGTCTTAATGATTTTCGATTCTTGTGGTGTTCTACTTGCCATTTTGTCTAAATTGTTTAATTGTTATATTGTTACATTGTTTTATTTGGTCAAGATGTCAATTTAGCAATCTAGCAATTTAGCAATTTAGCAATTAACTTCATTCAAATGCTTTTTGGGCCGTTGTGATGTCCAAAAGCTCTTTGGTGATTGCCTCCTGCCTTGCTTGGTTATAGGTCAAGGTCAAATCGAAAACTAAATCGCCTGCGGCATCGGTTGCGTTCTTCATGGCAACCATTCTGGCTGAGTACTCGGAGGCCTTGGTTTCCAGTAATACCTGATAAAGTCTGGTCAGGACGTAATGGGGAAGGAGTTCCTCGATGACTTCATCGGCGGAAGGCTCAAATAGTAAGCCCGTAGTCTGAGTATTATTTTCTAATTCAATTGGCAAAAGTTGGATCCAGGTTGGGGTTTGTTTCATTGTGGATTCAAAATGGGGGTAGAGGATATTTACTTTTGATGTCTGTGAAAAAAGATAGGCGTCAGCTGACATTTTAGCAAGGGTTCTGGCCAAATCAAGAGGTTCTTTCTCTTCCGATTGGTAGCTTGCCAGGAGTTCGCCACCGGTTTTGGTGATAAAGTTCGTAGCCTTTTTACCAACAGCGATAAAAGCTATATTTTTGGCTTCAGAGCGCAGAATTTCCCGGAAAAGATTGATATTGAGGCCACCGGCTAGTCCTCGATCAGAAGTGATCAAAATGGTAATTTCTTTGCCCTTCTTGCCTGATGCAAGTAACGGGTGGGTAGACTCTTCGGTTTTAAGCTTAGTTTGGGCAAGGACCTCATTGAGAGCAAGAGAGTACGGTCTTGAGGCTAGCGTTTGCATCTGTGTCTTTTTCATTTTGGCGGCAGCAACCAGTTCCATTGCATGAGTTACCTTCTTGGTATTTTCAATAGAACGGATCCGTTTTCGAATTTCTCTGATTTGGGCCATGGTTTATTTCCTGCGGGTCCTGCCGCTGCGGCTTTTGCCGGCTGCGCCCTTGGCTTCGCGTACCCCCGTCCGACGTCTTCGCCTGACAGTTAACTTAGTTTTTGTTGATTTTGATGCCCCGCTGCCGGCGCTCGACGGGGGTCCCCCTCGCGCGTCACCCGCAGGAGAGGTTGGGGTTTTGGTTAAGGAACCGAGCATTTTTTCAAGTTCCCGTGTCGCAAAATCGTCAATTTCTTTTTTCTCGGCAAGATAATTCTTGAGCTTAGCGTTGGTTTCAAAAAGGGTGAGAATTTTCTTTTCGAACTGGGAAACCTGGTCGACTGGGACATTATCGAGATAGCCATTGTTGACTACCCAAAGGATAATAACTTGGGAGGCAACATCCATGGGGGAAAGTTGGGGTTGTTTTAAGACTTCGGTGATCCGTCGGCCGCGCTCAAGTCGCTTGACGGTTGCCTCATCCAGATCCGAGCCAAACTGGGCGAAAGTTGCCAGTTCCCTGTATTGGGAAAGATCAAGACGCAAGGAGCCAGCGACTTGTTTGGTCATTTTCGTTTGGGCAGCACCGCCGACACGTGAGACAGAAATTCCAGGATTAACGGCAGGACGGATCCCGGCATTAAAGAGATCGGCCTCTAAATAAATTTGGCCGTCGGTAATTGAAATGACATTGGTGGGGATGTAGGCAGAAACATCACCAGCTTGAGTCTCGATAATCGGCAGGGCAGTTAAAGATCCACCACCGTGCTTTTTGTCCATTTTGGCTGCACGCTCCAGGAGTCTTGAGTGAAGGTAAAAAATGTCTCCGGGATAGGCTTCGCGGCCAGAGGGTCGCCTCAAAAGTAGAGCAATCTGCCGATATGCCCAGGCATGTTTGGTTAAATCATCATAAACAACCAGCGCGTCGCGGCCCTGATCCATAAAATACTCACCCATGGCACATGCGGCGTAGGGTGCAACATATTGCATGGTAGCGGAATCGGAAGCAGAGGCAGCAACAACAATCGTATGACTCATCGCCTTGTACCTCTCGAGATTGGCCACAACTTGGGCGATTTTGGAGGTTTTTTGGCCAATGGCAACATAAATGCAGATTACATTTTTACCTTTTTGATTGATAATTGTGTCCAAGCAGATGGCAGTTTTGCCAAGACTACGGTCGCCGATAATTAATTCTCGCTGCCCTCGGCCGATTGGGATCATCGAATCAATTGCTTTTATACCGGTTTGAAGTGGAGTATTGACCGGCTCACGGTAAATCACCCCTGGGGCAATTTTTTCAGTAGGATAATAAATCCGGGTGGCAATTGGTCCTTTGCCATCTATTGGAGTGCCAAGAGCGTCAACAACCCTGCCAATTAATTGTTCGCCAACTGGCACTTGAAGAATTTTACCGGTAGTTTGGCAGGTGTCGCCTTCTTTTAGTTTGGTCCAGTTACCGAAAATAATTATTCCGGTATTATCCTCTTCTAAGTTTAGGGCCAACCCCCTGAGATTATGGGGAAAAGCAATTAGTTCCGAGTAGGCGACATCTGAAAGTCCAGACACCCGGACCACGCCGTCGCCAACCTCAATGACCCGACCAACATTTTTGGCGGTTGTAGACAACTTAGTTCGGTCGATTTGTTTTTGTATTTCCTCAAGGATACTCATAAAATGTTAATTGTTCATGGTTAATTGTTCAAGCTTCGCTTGAAGCGTTGCATCATAAATCCAGTCGCCGTGGGTGATTTTGGCACCAAAAACTACCTTGGGATTGATCTTGTACTTGATTCTTTTGGCACGAGTTCCGGTGAGTACCTCATTTTCAAATTTTTTGAAATTGGCAATCGGGACAGCCGTTTCTACGATGACTTCTTCTCTTTTGATAGCCTGTTCAATTAATCGCTTGTAGATTTTAAGAATGGGTAAAATCCCTGGTTTTCTCCCAGAAGCTAATTTGGCGGCAATTTGGCGCACTTTTTGGGTGTTGACCGCTCCGTCCTTAAGGCTTTTTTTGTAAAGATACTTGGTAGTGGCAATTAATTTTTTTCTATTTTTCATTGGATTTTTCGGGTTAGCTCGGTTGCGGCTTTGGAGGTTAATTCTTGGCGCTCTTTCGGCTTGATAGTTCTTGAAAGAACCTTTTTGGTAACTTCCACGACTAAGGCCAGGGTTTCTTGCTCCAAATCTTTTTGCATGGCTGCCCTTTGAGCCTCAATTTGAGCTTTGGCGCTAGCTACAGTCTGTTCAAGCGTGTTTCTTGCCTCGATAGCTGCAGCAGTTGTATTTTTTTCTGCTTCTCTTTTGGCCTCGTCGATAATATTTTGGGCATTGTTTCTGGCTTCGTCTAAAATTTGGACCGACTTTTTTTCTGTTTGGGCTAGTTTTTCCTCAATTAATTGGGCGTTTTTGAGGCTTTCCTCAATCTTTTTCTTGCGATCTTCAAGAACCCGGCTTATGGGTTTGTAAAAAAAGCGTTTAAGCAAAAAAAGGAT
>CAZBJS010000026.1:7015-8343 GCA_964492295.1 uncultured Gammaproteobacteria bacterium | reverse complement strand
CCTTCTATAAAAAATGGTCTGGCAATGTACCATTTGGTGGCGCCGACTAGGGTCATAATCGATATTTCATCGCGGCGAATAGCAATCCTCATTCCGATGACCATAATAACAATGAGAAAAGAAACTGCCAGGAGGGTTGAAACGAAAAGAATGCCCCCCAGGCGCAGAGTTTTGGTCCACTTTACTAACTGTTCAACTAAATTTTCGGGAGTGATAACTTTATCAACCTCTTTTCTTTCTTTGGCAATCTTGGTAATTTCATCAATGTCGGCGGCACGCTTAACGGAAATATCAATCGAAGCCGGAAGAAAATCAGCCGAAACGGACTCCAAAAGCAGCGGGTCGTCTTTGTTGCGCTCCCGGTAAATTGCTAAAGCTTCATCCTTGGAAACGTATTTGACTTTTGAGGTAAATCCGCTGGCCTCGACCTGCTTGATCACCTCATTAATCTGAGTTACTGTTGTATCATCTTTGAAAAAAGCAATTACCTGCGGTCGTTGCTCGATGTAATTTAAAATAATCTGTCCACCAACTATAAGAACTAAAAAAATTGAAGAAACAAAGAAAGTCAAGGACATAGCCAAAGCGGCAGCCAAGGCTTGATAAGGACTTCTTCTTAGGACTTTGATTGTTTTTTTAAGCTGACTCATACTTCCCCTCCTTAATATCTTTTACCATTTTACCGTCTTGTAGGCCGATAACTCTTTTTTTGAAATGATCAACAATTGCCACATTATGGGTAGCCATGATTACATTAGTTTTATCATCTTTATTAAGTTGTTCCAAAAGCGCAACGACGCTTTGGGCAGTTTTAGGATCCAAATCGCCTGTTGGCTCATCCGCCAAAAGAACTTCCGGTTTGGCGACTATCGCTCTGGCAATCGCTGTCCGCTGAACCTCCCCTCCCGAAAGTTGAGCGGGGAAACTATTGGCTTTGTCCAAAATCCCGACTTTCTCCAAAACCGCCGAGACTTCTTTTTCTATCTCTGAGTCACGAGCCAGCATTACCTCAAGAGGAATCGCCACATTTTCAAACACTGTTCGAGAAAGCAACAATTTAAAATCTTGAAAGACAGTTCCAATTCTCCGCCTCAGCTTAGGAATTGCTTTTTGGGGAAGAGACAGGATATCTTGATTGTTAATGAATATTCGGCCGCTTGACGGGGTGATTTCTCTGGTAATTAACTTCAAGAGAGTTGACTTGCCAGCACCCGATGGCCCAACCACGAAGACAAACTCACCATCTTTGACCTCAAGAGTGATGTCCTCGAGGGCAACTTGGCCATTTGGGTATTGTTTGGTAACTGACTCAAACTTGATCATGGGGC
>CAZBJS010000026.1:5714-6915 GCA_964492295.1 uncultured Gammaproteobacteria bacterium | reverse complement strand
GGGAAGGATTTTCGAAAAAGATTCTCTTTTGGGGACTGATCTCAAAAAAGTACTTTGGGGTTGAGCCGAAGGCCCCTGCTGTGATTTCGGCGAGTCTTGTGGAAATGCAATCTCTTTCATAAACAAAATAATTTGGACAGGTTTTCTTGATTTGAAACCTAGTTTAGAAATTATAACAATCCTAGCCGCTTCTGGGCAAGCTTAGCTCCTGTTTGATAAACTCATCCAAATTACCTTCAAGAACTGTCTGCGCGTCCGATGTTTCATAGTTTGTTCGCAGATCCTTGACCATTTTATAGGGATGAAGCACATATGAGCGAATTTGATTACCCCAGCCGGGCGTCACATGTGCTCCCCTGATCGTCTCCTTAGCCTCTTTTTCTTGTTTTTGTTTGAGCAGCCACAGCTTTGCCTTGAGAATCTTCATGGCATTTTCTCGATTTTGAGCCTGATATCTTTGGGTTTGACAAGTTACGACAATCCCTGTAGGCCTGTGGCGAAGTCTAACCGCAGTTGAAACCTTGTTGACGTTTTGTCCTCCATGGCCGCCAGCGCGAAACGCCTCAAACTCAATATCCTCTGGCTTAATTTCTATCCCATTTGCCTCCTCAATTTCCGGCATCACCTCGACTAAAGCGAAGGACGTTTGTCGAAGATTGGCAGCATTGAAAGGCGATTGGCGAACTAGTCGATGCACCCCGGCTTCGCCGCGCAACGTACCATAAGAATAAGGCTGGCGAACGATCATCGAAACTGTTTTAAAACCGGTTTCTTCTCCGGGAATTTCATCAATAATCTCAAACTTCCAACCATTCTTGGCAAAATACTTTTGATACATCCGAGAAAGCATGTCCACCCAGTCCATTGCCTCCACACCACCCTGACCGGCATGTAAAGTTATTATCGCGAAGTTATTGTCATAGGATCCAGAAAGAAACATTTTGACCTCGAGCTGGTCAATCTTTTTTTCGAGAGTGGCAAGCTCTTGTTTTATTTCTTGAGCAAATTTTTGATCGGTTGAGGCTAACTTTTGCAGCTGTTTAAGATCGATCAGCGCTTTTTCCACTGAATCAAAAGTTTCGATTTCCCCTGAAATATCGGCAATTTGCCTCATCACCTTTTGGGCGTGGGCAGTATTGTCCCAAAAAGCTGATTTGGAACTTTCTGCCTCAAGTAAGACCAGCTCTTTCTTTTTTGCCTC
>CAZBJS010000026.1:3985-5614 GCA_964492295.1 uncultured Gammaproteobacteria bacterium | reverse complement strand
ACTCTGTATAAAACAAATGGATAGAGGGTTCGGCTGGAGAGGTATTTGAGGAAATATTTAATGGTTAGGTACCCGAATATAGCAGAGGAGGTAATGCCCAGGAGAAAAAAGTTAAGATCAACCGATCCAAACTTTTGAGTCGAGATTACCTCGAAGAATTTCTTCAAACCGGCGGCGGCGACAATTGGGCCGGAAAGCAAAAAGGCAAAACGAGCTGCCTCTTGCCGCCTCAAACCCAAGAACAACCCTGCTGAAATTGTTGATCCGGATCTTGAGATTCCCGGAATTAGCGCAAGCGACTGAAATAATCCGATAATTGCCGAGTCGAGTATTGTTGTTTTGTCCCCAGATTTAATTTGCCGGCCTAGCTTTTCTGCCAAAATCAAAACTAGGCTGAATAATATAAGGGCAATGGCAACAATCCAGGTCTGTCGGAGAACGGTTTCGATCTGGTCTTCAAATAAGAGTCCAAAGAGAACTGCCGGAAGTGTGCCTGCGATAAGTTTGGTCAGAAGGCCACTTTTTAGATTAAAAACATGAAGATAATCCTGGTAAAAAAAGACAAGGATCGCAAGCAAAGTGCCCAAGTGCAAAGAAGCATCAAAAGCTAAGCCAAAATCACTCTGCGAAATGCCAAAGGAGTTCTCGAAAATAATAAGGTGGCCGGTTGAGGAAACGGGCAAAAACTCAGTTAGTCCTTGCACAGCGCCTGCAAGGATTGCCAGGAAGTAGTTCATCGTTTATAGTTTATCGTTTATTGGAGATTTAAGAAACTATTGGTGGACGACGACACGGGTGCCAACATTGGCCCAATTGAAAACAATGCCTGCTTCTTCCGGTTTCATATTAGTGCAACCATGGCTCATCGGATGGCCGAAGTTATTATGCCAGTACGCCCCATGAACACCATATCCCTGATAATAATACATTACATATGGAACATTAGGCAGATCATAGTAAGTTCCTAATGCCTTTGAGCCACCACGCATGCGAGTGTAACGAAGTTTTATCCAGATTCTCCACTCGCCCGTCGGGGTCGGCGCCCATTTGCCGGTCGAAACCAAAAAATCGCCAACTGTCGTTTGGCCTTCCTTCATCCTTAGTTTCTGCTCGGAAATATCCACCTCAATCCATTTTTCTCCCTTTGGGGAAGTAGCCTCTCCCAAGATATCGGTTGGGGTTTGCGCAATCCTATCGGCAAAAGCAACCTTCCTGCTCAGGAAAGTAACATCCTGGTCGCTGTCAAAGTCATCAGGCTGGGATTTAATCCAATCTACATAAGTTCCTTGCGCGATATTGTTCAAATTGATCCCAAGCTTCAGTCCCGCAGTTTGATAGCCAGCATAGAGATAACGCCTGAGTGGCGAAGCCAAGAGCACCAGAAGAATAAAGACAAAAGCTAAAATTAAAAGTTGCCCAGTACCGTTTTTGGATATTTTACCCACACTTTAAGTATTGAAAAGTGGCTTGAGAAAGTCAATCAATGAAGCGGTATTTCACCAGATAATAAATTGCCGCAAGACCATCATGCCATTTTATCTTTTTTTCTGAGACTGGACGCGGCCTATAGCTAATGGGGACTTCAACTATTTTGATTCCCCTCTTGGCAATTTTAGCAGTTACTTCAGG
>CAZBJS010000026.1:0-3885 GCA_964492295.1 uncultured Gammaproteobacteria bacterium | reverse complement strand
TGGGGACTTCAACTATTTTGATTCCCCTCTTGGCAATTTTAGCAGTTACTTCAGGACAAAACTCAAAACGGCGGGATTTTAGCTCTAAGTTCTTAAGAAGGTCTGTTCTAAACAACTTATAGCCTGTCGGCTCATCAGTTATCTTTGTGTTATAGAGCATATTTGTAATAAAAGTCACCAGCCTACCGCCAAAATTAAATGTCCAATGTGATACCGGATTATTTCCAAGGACTCTTGAACCGTAGACTACTTTGACATTTTTGTTTCTAAAGGGTGCAAGTAATCTTGGGAAGTCTTTTGGATCATATTCGAGATCCGCATCTTGAATAACAACGATTTCACCGCTAGCGATTTGTAAGGCACGACTTATCGAGGCTCCCTTTCCAAAATTTCTTTTGTTAACAAGAAGTTTAATTCGTCCCGTTTTTGAAAAATCTTGAAAAATTTCACGGGTATTATCCGTTGATCCATCATCAACAACGATAATTTCCCTGGAATAGGGTAGATTTACGGCCAAAACTTTTTTGACCAAAGCTCTTAGAGTAGGCGCCTCATTATAACTTGGAATAATAATAGTTACTTTCATCGGATCCTTTTTTGGAGAATTATGGCATCATTGACATTTTTCTCCCAAACAATTTGAGATTCTTCAAAATTCTTAAGCCAATTTTCTCTGGCATAGAATTGATTCTCTTGACCTCTTTCAATGACTAGATAAACAAGAGGGCTGGTTCTTGGCTTGGGAGCATAAACATTTTTGTTTCTGACATAATCAGGTTGATTTGGCAGATACGCAAAGTCGGTTGGCAACCCCCTGCCCTCTTTTATCCCCTGCCACCAAAAAAGATACTGCCAGTTCAGGTCATAAATGACGGGAGTATAGACGAAGACTGAAAAAGGGTCATTTTGTGAATCGTTGTAAATGATGCTAAGTACCGTCAGCTGATTAGAAAGTTGAGCAGGATCAAGTTTTGTTTTGACAATCCTTTCGTTCCTGAAAAAGGGGATGACGTTGATGAAAAGATAACTCACAAGGAATAACATAATTAATAATTTGTATTTCCTAAGAGGGAATAAAGAAAAAATAATCAGAAAAGCCATTGGGACTGTCAGTCCCCAAAGATACCAATTTTTAACCTCAACGGTGATAAAAACTGCAAAAATTAAAAAAGAAACAATAATCAATATTAGATTTATTTTAAAAAGGATAAATAAATTCTTATCTTTTTTTGTTTTCAGAAGTCGCCAGATCCCCAAAATAACAATAGCGATCAATAAAATAGCGATAAAGCTATTTTCTCCTGCAAAACTTGCCTTGAAAACATCGAAGTATAAAAGTGTTCGATTAAAAATTCTTTCAAAAAGGGGTAATTGGCCGGAAAGCGAAGGGTTTTGCCCTTGAAAATAAGCGATTAATGACCTTGTCTGAATAAAGTTATTGCGAATCTCAAAAAGGATATGGGGAATAAACGGAATCAAATATGAAATTGCCGAAAAAGAAACAGTTCTTAACAAATTTTTCGACCGATGTAGTTTGAAAAAGAAGAAAGTAAAGATCAGAATCAAAGAAAAAAC
This sequence comes from uncultured Gammaproteobacteria bacterium, assembly GCA_964492295.1. Lineage (GTDB taxonomy): Bacteria > Patescibacteriota > Microgenomatia > Curtissbacterales > GWA2-41-24 > CAZBJS01. The sequence continues at coordinate 2,310 of CAZBJS010000026.1, read as the reverse complement.
AACTGCTGGAGCAGGATCTGCATGGAACATTAAACTGGTGGCAAGAAAAGCCCCTGATAAACAGATGGGGTTTTTGACAATCGCCAAAAAAGAAAAGTAAACAGTAAAAAGTGTCAAGAGTGGCAAAAGATTTGCGTGAAAGGCGAAAGTTGAGATGTTAATTAGTGTAGCGCTAAAAAATAAGGTGATTGCCAAGACGAAAGCAAGGGTTTTCCCTAGAATCTTTTTAAATAGCCAAAATGATAAAATTCCCGTCAGAATAATGATGGCTAATGTGGCATAAACTGCAGAAACTGGATTTCCAGACGAAATAAAAAGCGGAACCGAAAGAAAATAAAACCATAATGGGCCAAAATAAACTCCCCATATGCTGGCTGCGGGACCTATTAGTGTTGGAGTTTTATAAAAGGCAATATCCTTGGCCCAAAGTAGATCCCGGCCCATATCGTAAGCAAAAGGAATAGAGTCGCGCAGGATCAGATAGACTCGGATAAAAACAGCAGCAATTATCGCCAACGAAAACATCAAGCTTGGGCAATTTTAGCAAAAGGAGGACAAAAGTGCAGGAAGTGAAGAAAACAACTCTATCTGAAGTGAATGCCTGTATCTTCGTATTGATCAAAAGGAATACCTACTTCGCTTTGACTTAATTCGTATCTTCGGATCGTATAGCCGTTGGGGTAAGTTTTTTTATTTGCCGGTTGTTTACTAATTTTTATCGAGTTAACTATCCAAAAGTTATCAGTAAAATATTTAGCCCAAGGGTCGTTTAAGGCCGGCGGGGCTGAAATAATATACGTTACTGTCTTTTTTTGAAAATAATTGCCTTGCTTCTCTTTATTTATTTTCTGGGCGTAAATCATTGCGTATTTTGGAGAGTAAGATAATTTATCAGGACTATATATAAAGTAGCCGAATTCTTCAGGGGCGTCCTTAAAGACGTCTATCGAGAGCTGTTTGAGCACACCCCAAGAAGAAAGATCTTTACCAATAATTCCACTTGCCCTATTTAAAAATTTCATTGTCGATAATCCATTTAGAATAATAATTACAAATATCAGAGGCAAAACATATTTGCCGTACTTAGTGTTAACAAGGGATAAAAAAGACATAATAACTATCGGCACGAATGCAATAAAGTACTGTACCAATAAATAATTGCGCCCAGCGAGGCTAATTAGAAAGAAGCCAAAGAAAAAATAGAGAAAAATTAAATAAATTTTTCCATTAATGCCTTCTTTGATGTTTTTTATTATTAAAGCTAAAAATATTATAAAGATGGCAACATTCAATTTTTGAAAATCTTTTACCATTGGACTCGCAACTGTTGTCATAAATCCAATTCTGTTTTTGATGATTTCTGTGAATGGGACTTTTGAAGCGCCTTCGCTTAGATATTTAATTAAACTTTTGAGCTGAATGAAATCGTGCCTTAAGTCGAACAGAATGTATGAGGATAAAGGAATTAGAATCAGAAAGAATGCTAAAAAATGTTCTAGCTTTCTCTTAGTAATCAACAAATAGGCTATAAAAATAGCGGAAAGTAAGAAGAATGGTGCACCGGAAGCAATTTCGAGTTGGATAATTAATCCTGCGATTATTACATGGAGACAAAGGAATCGTATTTTTAACGACTCTGTGTATCTCCAAAAAGTGTAAATAAATGATGGCATTAAAAGCAAAGCGGCCTCGGGATGCGTGAATTCTTTTCCCCAAGTTATGAGGTAGGAAGTAATAAATATCGAGAATAAATAGGCAGTTATTTCACCAAAAAGATTTTTGACAATTAAAAAATTTATTATCGTAAAAATTCCAATCAGAAAGATCCAAAACCATACGATAACGATTGGATTTCCATTACCCAAATAATAGGCGGGGAAGTTCAAGTACGGCCAGAGTGGTCCATGGTAAACTCCTGCGGCTCCGGTACTCCCACCGATCAGCATAAATTTTTTATCTTCAATTTCCTTAAGTAATAAAAAATCTCTTCCTATGTCGGTATGAAAATTTAGTTCCCCATTTAAAGGGAAATATGAAGCGGCATAAAAATTAAAAATGATCAGAAAGATGGAAACTACTTTTAGCTTATTGCTGAAAAGTTTTTTAGTAAATTTTTGGAGAAATATCAGGAAAGATTTTTTTTGCCGTTGATTTCTTATAATTTTCATATGGATAATTACCCCTCATGATATGGTGCGTTAATCATTCCACATTTTTTGTACTTGTAGGGTTTGCCAGTTTCCGGATTGATCGCTCCGCAAGGGCAAGGATCGTTGCGGCCAATTTTGTTGACAGTCGATGGCCCCACTT
>CAZBJS010000025.1:2983-8669 GCA_964492295.1 uncultured Gammaproteobacteria bacterium | reverse complement strand
TTTAGCTTGAAACTGCAAGATTTTGCGAATTGTCGCCAACGCCAGAGAGATTCCGGTCAAAAGAAGTGCAACACCGACAAACTTGAATGGCTCAAGCCAGGCTTTGGTCGCCTGAATTTGGGCCAGTTGCCCGGAAAGAGCACTGTTTGACTGCGCTGCATCCAAGACATCTTCAATTGGATTGTTGAAATATGATGAAGCTTGTCCTGCCAGGTTTAATGAGATGATGAAAGCAACGATTAAGGTTAAAAGACCAAGCATCATCGCCATCGGAAAAAGACTGGCTATCACGGGTTTAGCCATTGCTTTAACCTCCACCCCTAGGGCTTTTTGAATCTTTGCCCCGCCCTCTCGCAATGCTCCAATGATATTGGCAAGGTTAAAGGTAATCGCCGAAAAGAGTAAGCCCATTCCCAGGAACTTAAAGCCTGGGATCCAAGCAAAAGTCGTCTGGAAAGAGCGGTGAGCGGCAATATAAGTAGGATCAGTGCCTTCGCGAATTGCTTTGGCTCCCGAGAAGAAAAAGGCAACCGATGTTTGGGCTGTGTTTCTGACGACGAGAAAAGCAATAACGACCATTGCCAAACCCATCAGAAGGGACGGCATCCACATTGTCTTGGCCATCCCCATCAGCATCTTTTCCATTGGTGTATATTTAACTAATTGTTCTTTATCCATGCTTATTTACCTTTTCGAGCTGCCAAGGCCAGCTTTGTTGCCTCAACTCTTAGTCTTAGAGTCTGCCAAATTGCTATCAAGAAAAGACTAATACCCACGATAATTAAAGTCACTCCGACAAACTTTAAGGGTTCAAGGGTTGCCCCGACTGTTTGAATTGTCCTCAAGGTTGCCAAAAGTGCCGATTTCGCCTCTGCCCCGTCACGCTCAGCTTTGGAAAACAGCAAGTAGTCTCTGATTACCCCTGTTAGAGAAAAGGCTTGTATCCAGTAGACCACTAAAACAATCCAACCTGCCAAGAGTGACCAAGGCGCAATTTGAGCAGCCATTGGGGTTCCTGCGGCTCTTGTCTTCAGCTCTTTGGGTTCCATTTATTCACCTCCCTTCGCCTAAAACTGTCTTCTTTATACCCCCAAGGTTAAGGCGGAGTCTGTCGTTTTGACGACATTCTGATTCAATTACCATTTTTGACCTCCTGGGCAAAAGTGACTTCTGGCGAACCGCAGAGTCTGCATTGAAGTGCATTGGAGCTTGTTAAGCACTCTGGACAGAAATATATCCCCCTGTGATAAATCATTTCACTTGCCTTACACTTGTTGCAGAGAAAATTGACCATTTCCTGATGAATGAGGCCATCGACAGGACAGAAGAAGTGGACTAGTTTTTGACCGGTTTGAGAACAGGTTTTGCAGATTGCGATGCCTTTCATGCTAACGAAAAGATTAACTTAAATTAAAAATAGAGTCTGTCATGCAGGCGACACTTTAGATCAGTGGGTTTTGGTTATTTACCCCTCAGCAGTCGATTCTCATCTGCTAATTTTTTTAGAATTCGCCTTTGATAGTCGGGTCTTTGGGTTTCTTGATCAAGAGGCAGGAAGGCAGCCCAGACTCCTTTTAATCTTTCGCCTGTTTTCGGATTGGTTGGATTAGCAAGGATAGCGATATCATCATATTTTCCGAAGTTCCCAACTCCATCAATTGATTTCGTGATGACATCAATAACTAGATCTTGAGGCAAGAGGTCCCCTTTTATTTCATAGAGTGATCCTTCCTCAGCTTTGGCAATCATGCCTGTGGCGATACTGTCAGGATAAATAGCGACTGTTCTAATCGAAAGATCGCCAGCAGGTCCCAATTGCCCTTTTACTTCATCACTAGTCTCCTTGGCCGATTTTTGGCTTACCCGAAAGCTTGAGACAAAAGCGGCAAGACCGGTCTTGGCAACCTGGTAGGCTGTTCCGCCGGCCCAGGAATAAATGCTGGAGATAGAACATATGTTGATTGAGAGTTCGGGGATTTTGGTATTTGGGTAACGCTTGCTATACTGCCCAAGCCAATGTCGATGCATCAGAATGGGAACGCCAAGGTCAAGAATAATTTCACCAGCAAGTTTTGCGGGGTCATCATGGACAAAGTAATCTGTTGAAAGGGCACCGGCGTTGTTGACAAAGATCTCAAAGCCGCCGTGCTCGCTGTATATTTTTTCAATAAGTCTTTGGGTAACCTCTTCCCAATCCGGGGTTGAAAGATCGGCTCTTTCATATGAAGCTTGGCCGCTGTTGATATACTCTTGAAGTTTTTCGGAAGGGCCGCTTCTTGAGGTGCCTATTACGTGAGCGCCTCTTTTTAGTAATTCGAGAGAAATGTTTTCTCCCAGGCCTCTGGAAGCTCCGGTGACAAAAGCAGTCTTGCCTTCAAGTTCTTTCATAATTCTCACCCCTCTTATAAAGTGTCTTAAGATATTCAACAAGTTGGGTGTTGGCGGGGATATTTTCAGAGGCAATAAACGACAAATCCGCTTTCTCTTTTGGGAATTTGGCCATGGTAAAGGTATTCAGCCGTGGATCGTATTTGAGAGGACTGAAACCTTCCGCAAGCGCTCTCTTTTGGGCGATTGGATCCAGTCCCCAAATTTTGACCTCTTGATATTGCTGGCTAAATCGGGGTGTGAACTTTAGATTAGGCGCAACCTGAAGGACTTGCGGTTGAGGAAGAGACAGCTGATTCGCTACAATTTCATAAATGCGCTCAAACTGAGGCATGATAATTGGTGTTTGTGGCCGAAGATTGTGATATTTTCTGCCCGAGATAAGACTATCTCTGTGGCCATTTTTGCGATGAACCAGTTCATAAGGGTGAATACCAAGCGCAGTCATGCCATATTCAGCCTGCAGGGTTGTGCGCAGGCTTTTTGACTCGGGGGTTAGCAGAAAATCGGCAGCGATATCAATCCCTAAGTTGTCCAAGACTGGCACAATTCGCCTTAAGAAATGCTTCATCGTGCCAAAGCCTCTCCCGGCAACATCCAGTTGAGTTTCATCCGAGACGATTGCTCCATCTTCGTAAAATAAGCCAGTTGTCCCAACTAACTCTCCTTCTCGAATAAAGACAGTCCAAATGTGGTGTGGATTAGTGGCCTCCCGCTTAAGCCAGTCTGGATTAAAAATCTGGGATTCAGGGTCAAGATAACGGCTCGCGTAGAAATTTCCCCGCTCATATGCCCTTCTGTAATTTTCGGCAAAGCCCGCGAGGTAATTTTCATCCAACGGATAAAAATTGACGCCATGTTCGGCAACCAAAACAGGGTTTTTAGTGATTTCGTGCCTGATTATATCCCTTAGCAAAACCGGATTTTCCCCAACTTCCAAGACCATCTTTTTCTCCTTTTTCAAAACAAAATAATATAGAATTCAGTTAATTTCTGTAGTTTCGATTACAATCGAGTCTGAGGAGTTTCTAGAGATTTTCTAATTTTTGGGGGTCAAACGAGATAATTTTGTTTTTTCTGCGGATGATTTTTTGGTCTTCCAATTTGTTTAGCATTTCGGTCATTGTTGGTCGCGAAATGCCAATCATATCTGCTAACTGTTCATGGGTAAACTTGGCGGGAATGACAACCCTTTCCTTTCTTTTTTCTCCGTGTTTTTTGGCCAGTCTAAAAAGTAGGTTTTTGACCTTGTCAGTTATTTTATCGGAGGCAAGAGCGGCCACTTGTTTCTCAGATTCAACAATCTTGGTGAAAAGTTCTTTGACTAGGGTAGTGGCGATTTGTTGATTTTTGCTGACCATCTCAAAAAATTCATTTTTGTTCATTACACAGACAAATGAGTCAGTCGTGGCTTCAACAAAGTTATCACTCGCCTCGTCAAGGCCCAAGTCGCCAAAGACATTGCCCGGTCCTAGCGTGTCGATAATAATTTTCTTGCCATCGGCAGTAAGCTGGTAGATTTCAACCCTTCCTGATTTGAGGATAAAAACTTTATCGTGGTCTTCAGGTTCCAGGACCACCTGTCTTTTGCTGTATTCCTTTTCTCCGAATCGTTCACTTATGATTTGGACCTGTTTTTCGGGCAGACTTTTGAAGAGATTCAATTGTTTTAAGTACCAGAGCTTTCTGTTCATCACAAGCACAATTATACTAAAAATCATTGTGTTTTAGGTTACAATCTATAAGTGGACGATTTAGTAAAGTAAAAAGACCTTGGAGGTACTTTTGGAGACTTTTAGTTTGCCGATTGCATTTTTGGCAGGTCTAGTTTCGTTTTTGGCGCCTTGCGTGGTGCCTCTTTTGCCGGCCTACATTTCATATATTTCCGGGGTTTCGGTTAAAGAATTACAAGAAGGTAACACTGCCAAATATCGCCTAAAGATACTCACGTCATCTCTCATTTATATTTTTGGATTCTCGCTAGTCTTCATTGTTCTGGGTGCATCAGCATCGTTTGCTGGCAGTCTATTTGCTCAAAACCGTGAGCTAGTACAAAGAGCCGGAGGAGTACTAGTGATTATTCTTGGGGCTTGGATGGCTGGAATTGTACCTGTTTCTTTTCTAAACCGCAAACGTTCATTTCAATTACCTGAGAATTTAAGGCACCTTCCGTTTGTAACTCCATTTCTGATGGGTATTACGTTCGCAGCTGCATGGACACCATGTGTGGGTGCGGTTTTGGGGGCAATTCTTCTTTTGGCGGCAACCCAAGGAACTTTGGGACAAGGAGTGTTACTTTTGGCAGTTTATGCGGCAGGCTTGGCGATACCTTTTTTGGTAGTTTCCCTCTTCATTAGCTCAATTGGCCGGTTTTTAATGAAGATGGGTCCAGTCTTAGAAAAAATTCAGAAAGCTGGTGGGTTTTTGCTTGTGATTTTGGGGATTCTACTTGTCACTGATAAATTTGTGATACTTACCGGATTTTTCTTTAGGCTCTTTTACGCCTTCGGCTTCAAACCGCTTCTTTGATGTTTAGAAATTAGAAATTGTAAATAATACTTCGTAAGGACTAGAGTCGAGAAATTCCCAATTTAATGTTTGACATTAAATTGGGGAGATGGTCTAATCGTTCTGTGACTAAGTTTGTCAAGATTTTGTATATCAAGGATTGGCGTTCATACATTGCCGAATTCCTAGGAACGTTTGTTTTTGTGCTCATAGCCTCAGGAATTGTTCTCTCCGATGCTTTTTTTGGTGATGTTGGAAAAATCGGCATTGGTTTGGCCACGGGTTTGGTCTATGCTTCCTTGATTTATGTGACTGCGCATCTTTCCGGGGGATATTTAAATCCGGCGATTACCCTGGCACTTTGGTTTACCAAAAAACTCTCTGGAGTCAAAACCACCTTTTACGTTCTTGCCCAAATTGCTGCCAGCTTCGCCGCGGCCTATGTTTTGCTTTTATTTTTTGGTTCGCCAGCTCGGGAACTTGGACTTGGCGGCCCGATTCTGGGTGTCAACACCTCAAGCCAGATTGCGATAGTTGTTGAGGCAGCCTTGACTGCAGTTTTAGTTCTTTGCGTTTATGCGACGATGATAGACAGGAGCGGCCCGGTAAGCTTTGGCCCCTTGGTATTAGGTTTTGTTTTGGCTTCTGAAACTATTTTTGCTCTGCCGCTTTCAGGCGCGGCCTTTAATCCGGTAAGGGCTTTGGGACCGGCAGTTATCTCGAACACCTTTGATAATTTGCTTGTTTGGATTGTTGGTCCTGCAGCCGGCTCTCTGTTTGGTTTGGTTTA
>CAZBJS010000025.1:0-2883 GCA_964492295.1 uncultured Gammaproteobacteria bacterium | reverse complement strand
CTTCTGGATTTCAAAACTTCAATATAACAATTTAACCATTTAACAATTTAACAGTTTAATTGTAAAATTACCTCGATGGCTGTCCCGACCAATCGGTCTAAAGTGGCTGATGATGATCAGAGTCAAAAAGTGCCAGCGCCAGTTGTAGGCGGCACGATAGCTAAGGAACAGGAAGCTACTCCGCCAGCTGGCGAAGATCAAGAAAAAAAGATACTCTCAGAAATAATCCAAACCAGTGAGGCAGCTGATAATCAAGCGGAAAAACAAGTAAAAGAGGCAATTGAAGACGCAAGACTCGCAAGGCCCGAGCCCCAAATCCCACCGGATGTTGCCGACTCTGGAGTGAAGTCTCCCCAGCTCGAGGCAGAAAATGTTGTCAGGGAGGGAGCAACAATTGAACTGCCAGTTGCCGAAGAAGAATATCACAAGGGCTTGCACCAGAAAGTGGCAGGGGCGGTTGTTGAAAGTGTCGTTTTTGGTGTGTCCGGTTTGGCCGGGTTTGCAATCTGGGTCACAAGGATAATAAAAATTGCCCACAAGCATACAATGAAGATAGTTTTTAGAAAACAAGGAGGTGGCAAATAGGCTATTGGGCAATTAGGCGATTGGGTCGTTAGGTCAATAAAAACCTAACAGCCTAAAAACCTAACAGCCTAAAAACCTAACTTATGCCAATTGAGGACGTCTCGCGAGGGGCAGGCCAAATTGACTCTTTTGGGGCTTTTCAATTTTTCTTAGGGTCGCTTGGATTTTTAGCGATCGTTCTTGTCGTTTTTGTTGCGCTTGCTTTTATAGTCGGCTACGCGTGGCTTCTTTGGATGCGCAACAAAGATAGGGAGGAGCGCTCTTTGGATTTTGTGCTCCTTTCAGTTGCCGTTCCCCGCGATAATGAGATTAAGATTGATGCAGCAGAACAAATGTTTTCCTCTCTTTTTTCGATTTATAAAAGTAGCACCTTTTCCTTTTTGAAACCACAAGACCATTTCTCTCTTGAGATTGTCGCTCTTCCCGAGCAGATTCAATTTTATGTTTCCTGCCCCAAAAACATTCAGGATTTAGTGGAAAAGCAAATTCATGGAGCTTATCCTGGAGCAGAGGTTAGGGGGGTTGAAGAATACAATATTTTTTCCGAGGAGGGAAAGCTTGCCTTTGCTGCCCTTCGTCTAAAAAGCGCCAATTATTACCCGATTAAGACTCACAAGGAGTTGGCAACTGATCCTCTAAATCAGATCACTTCGGCCCTGGCAAAAATGAGTTCAGGGGAGGGGGCGGCTATTCAGATTTTGGCAGCACCTGCCGATTCAAAGTGGCGAACTTCCGGTAAACGGTTCATCAGTAAAACTAAGGAGGCTGAGCTTTCTCCCAAAAATGAGGGGAAAGTCGTTCCAGACCCCAAGAAAATTGAGGCGGTTGAGACTAAATGCTCTAAAGTCGGCTTCAACACCGCCATTAGAATTGTCGTTTCCGCCAAAACGGATGAGGAGGCGAAGGTGCTTGTTGACAACATAAAGTCAACCTTTGCTCAGTTTACCTCTGAGTACAATGGGTTCACCGGGGCGGCAATTAGGTTCAAAAAACAATTTTTGGTTGATTTCGTTTACAGATATTTGCCCCTTTTTGGCAGCTCAAGCGTCCTCAACACCGAGGAACTTGCGTCAATTTTCCACCTTCCCAACAAAACCGTTGAGACTCCCGGAATTTACTGGGTTTATGCCAAACGGGCACCGGCACCTTCGCAAATTCCCTCATCAGGGCTTCATCTTGGCAAAAGCGTTTACAGAGGCCAAACGAAAGAAGTCTATCTTTCAGATGACGATAGAAGAAGACACGTTTACGTCATCGGGAAAACGGGTACCGGCAAAACTGAACTTTTGAAATATTTGGTGATGCAGGACATTCGCGCAGGCCATGGTGTTGCCTTTATTGACCCACACGGCGATGCAGCCGAAGACATCTTAACCCAAATTCCGCCGGAGAGGGCAGAGGACGTGATCTACTTTAATCCGGCCGATACCGAGCGGCCGATTGGTATGAACATGCTTGAGGCCCAAAGCGAGCAAGAGAAGCACTTCGTGGCAACCTACATTGTCGGTTTGATGTACAAGCTTTACGATCCCCATAAAACCGGTATTATCGGCCCACGTTTTGAACACGCCATCAGAAATGCGATGCTGACTGTTATGAGCGAACCTGGTAACACTTTCGTCGAGGTTGTCAGAGTATTGACCGATGCGAGGTTTGTTCAGGAACTTTTGCCCAAAGTTGGTGATCCGGTTGTTCGGCGTTACTGGACTGACCAAATTGCCCAGACTGCCGATTTTCACAAAAGTGAAGTTTTAGATTACATTGTTTCCAAATTCGGCAGGTTCGTGACCAATAGAATGATGAGGAATATCATTGGTCAATCCAAAAGCGCCTTTAACCTGCGCGATATCATGGATAATAAAAAAGTATTGATCGTTAATCTTTCGAAAGGAAGAGTGGGCGAGGAAAACTCGAACTTTTTGGGTTTGGTTTTGGTGCCAAAAATTCTGGTTGCGGCCATGTCCCGCCAGGATGTTCCCGAGGAGGAGCGGCCGGACTTTTTCCTTTATGTTGATGAGTTTCAGAATTTCGCCACCGAAACCTTTGCGGATATCTTAGCAGAGGCCCGAAAATTTAGGCTAAATTTGATTGTTGCCAATCAGTTTATCGGCCAAATTGAAGAAGAGGTTAAAAACGCGGTCTTTGGCAATGTGGGAACTTTAATTGACTTTAGGGTGGGCGTGACCGATGCTAATTACTTGCAGCATGAGTTCACGCCGGTTTTCAATGAGACGGACCTTATAAATATTGAAAGGTTCCAGGCGTATGTTAAGACGATCGTCAGAAACGAACCGGTAC
>CAZBJS010000024.1:0-8700 GCA_964492295.1 uncultured Gammaproteobacteria bacterium | reverse complement strand
GCCAATGGCGCTCCTCTGATATAATGCTTTGCATTATTGAATCTTTGCCCGCTCAGGGCTCGTCGGAATGAGCCTTCCAATGATCACATTTTCCTTAAGACCCAAAAGTCTGTCCACTTTTCCTTCGATGGCCACTTCGGTAAGAACCCGGGTAGTTTCCTGGAAGGAAGCGGCTGAAAGAAAGCTTTCGGTGTGAAGCGCAGCTCTGGTTATTCCCAAAATCGCAACCTGAGCAGTTGCCGACTCGCCCCCTTCGGCCAAAACCTTGGCATTTTCTTCCTGGAAGCGCTTTTTTTCAACGAGCTCTCCAGGTAAAAAGACGCTGTCGCCCGAGCTCTCGATTCGCACCTTTTCACTCATTTTACGCACAACAACCTCAAAATGCTTGTCGTTGATGACGACACCCTGAGTCTCATAAACTTCCTGGCAACCGCTGATGATGTATTTTTGGGCCTCTCGCAAACCGGAGATTGCCAGGATTTCCTTGATATCCAAATATCCAGAGGAGAGAGGTATTCCAGCTGGAATTATTTGACCATCCTCAATTTTGAGCTCGGTGGTAGGCGGGACAAAGTACTCTTTTTCGATAGGAGGTTTGAGATTGGTACTTTTGACCTTAATCAAATAACCGTCAGCTGTTTCTTCAATCTTGGCGCGACCGGAAATTTCTGAAATGTGAGCAGCATATTTGGGGGTTCTAGCCTCAAATAATTCCTCAACACGAGGTAGACCTTGGGTGATATCAAGACCGACAATGCCTCCTGTGTGAAATGTTCTCATCGTCAACTGAGTACCGGGTTCACCGATTGATTGGGCGGCAATAACTCCCACCGGAGTACCAACGGACACTAATTTTCTGGTGACCAGATCACGGCCATAACACATGCTGCAAAGGCCGTATTTGGCCTCGCAAGTCAAAACTGAACGAATATGGATCTTGTCTATGCCGTTTTTATCAATCTCGGCGGCTCGCGCCTCATCAATTTCTTGATTTTGCCCGACTATGACCTTTTTACTCTTTGGCAAAGTGACATCAGCCGCCGCGGTTCTGCCTGTGATCCTGGCAATAAAACTTGTCTGACGTTTGTCCTCTCTGGAGATAATTATTGCCTCTTTGGTTTGACAATCCTCAATTCTAATAATGGCATCATGGGCAACATCAACAAGCCTCCGAGTAAGATAGCCAGATTCGGCAGTTTTAATCGCCCTGTCAGCAAGACCTTTCCTGGCACCACGGGCACTGGTGAAGTACTCAAATGGTGAAAGACCCTCCCTAAAGTTCGATTTGATAGGCAGAGGAACAATTTGACCGGAAGGATCGGTAACTAACCCCCGGATGGCTGCCAACTGCTTTATCTGCTCCGCGGTTGCTCGAGAACCCCCGGAATCGGAAATAATCTTGATTGAGTTGTCGGAAGGCAACTTTTTCCAAGTAAGATCGGCCAGTTCATTGGTTGTGGAAAGCCAGACTTCTTGAGAAAGACGTCTTTGTTCTTCCTTGGTAATCAAACCGAGGCGGTAATTTTTCTCAATTTCTTGGACCTCTCGATCTGCTTTCTGAATTATCTTCTCCTTTTCCTCGACAATGTAACAGTCAAAGACTGAAACAGAAAGCCCGGAGAAAGTTGCTCCTTCAAAACCAAGGGCCTTAAGCTTATCGATCAGGCCAACAATTTCCTCCTCGGGTAATTGATCAATGGCTGCACTGATTATCCTCTTGATAGTAGAAGCACCGATCGTTTCATTCATAAAGCGCATCGAGGAGGGAAGCTGTTGATTAAAGATAATTCTGCCCGGAGTCGTCTCAATAACCTCTTTGGCAACTTTTACTTTAATTCGTTGTCTGGTGGCAATCTTGCCGGCGTTGACTGCCAAGGTTGCCTCATCCTCGTTTTCAAAAATATTCTCATAAGGTGGAATTAAATCGTCAGTAGAAGTCAGATAATAAATCCCCAAAGCCATTTCCTTATTAGGAAGTGTGATGGGCGAACCGTCGGCGGGCCGCAGAAGATTCTTGGCAGCCATCATCAGCTCATTTGCCTCCTCCTGGGATTTTGTGGAAAGGGGCACATGCACTGCCATTTGGTCTCCGTCAAAATCAGCATTAAAGCCCGCACAAATACACGGATGAATTCTGATGGCGTCGCCCTCAATGAGAATTGGATAGAATGCCTGGATACCAAGCCTATGAAGAGTCGGAGCCCGATTAAGAAGAATCGGATGGTTTTTAGTAATTTCTTCCAGGATATCCCAGACTTCCTCGCTTCTTCGCTCAAGATAATGCTTGGCACTCTTGACGTTGGGGGCGTATCCGCGAGCAATAACTTCCCTCAGAACAAAAGGTTTAAACATTTCAAGGGCCATTTCTTTGGGAATACCTGACTGATTAAGTTTAAGTTCCGGCCCGACAACAATCACCGATCGGCCTGAGTAATCAACTCTTTTCCCAAGAAGGTTTTGTCTAAACCTTCCTTGTTTGCCGCGAAGCATATCGGAAAGCGACCTCAACTCTTGGGAAAGTCTCGTTGACTTGACTCTCTGGGAGTCAATGAGAGCATCAACTGCTTCTTGGAGCATCCGTTTTTCATTGCGAAGAATTATTTCGGGGGCACCAAGTTCTATCAGTTTTTTAAGACGGTTGTTTCTGTTGATAACCCTTCGGTAAAGATCATTTAAGTCGGAAGTAGCAAATCGGCCGCCAGAAAGCTGAACCATCGGTCGCAAATCCGGAGGCAAAACTGGCAAAATCTTGATGATCAGCCAAGAAGGATCAAGACCTGCCTTGCGCATACTTTCAACTACTCTTAACCTTTTAGTCACCTTGATGTGTCTTGCGCCGGTAGTCCTGGTTATTTCTTCTCGCAGCAAAACAGCCAATTTGGCCAAATCCATTTTTTCAAGAACCGAAAGAACTGCTTCCGCGCCCATGCCGACAGTCAAAAAATCATCTACGTTATAATCAATCAATTTCAAATACTCTTCCTCGGAAAGGATACTCAAGGTCTTAACTTGGACAACCATGTCGCTGACGCTCTTGTAAATTTCCTCAAGTCTTGCGATTTCCAGTGCTTGCTCATCACGTAACCTCGCTTGTCTTGCGCGCATGGCAAGTTTTGCCTCCTCGATTCTGAGTTCAGAATGTTCATGGGCGCGGGCTTTTGATTTGATGCTGGCGACCTCTTTTTTAACTGCTTTTTCTTCTTCTTCTAGTTGTTTTTTAAGCTGGGCTTGTTTCTCGGCGCGTTTCTTCTCGAGTTCAGCCTCGAGACGCTTAAGAGCCTGTTTTTTCTTTTCTTCATCTATAGCGATTGCCAAATAAGAGGCGAAATAGATAATTGCTTCCAGGCTTCGGGGGGCAACGTCCAGAAGCAGGCCGAGTTTGGAGGGACTTCCCTTGAAAAACCAATTATGGACCACCGGAGCAGCCAAGGTGATGTGGCCCATTCTCTCACGCCTAACTCTCGACTGAGTTACTTCAACGCCACACTTGTCACAAATAATGCCCCGGTATCTGATTCTTTTATATTTGCCACAGTAGCATTCCCAGTCTTTAGTCGGCCCGAAAATTTTCTCATCAAAAAGGCCATCCTTTTCCGGCTTTAAGGTTCGGTAATTAATGGTCTCTGGTTTGGTAACCTCACCGAAAGACCATGATTTAACATCGTCAGGAGAAGCTAAGGTTAGCCTCAGAGTTTCAAAATCAACTAATTCGTTCATGTGACCGGTTGTTCCACCTCCATGGCACTTTCTGGTTTTTGAATTTCAGATTGGGAGACAACCATTTCTGCTTGCGCAACTTGGGCAAACTCTTGAGCTTCTCTAACCTCTTTTTGGGTTTGAGGGATTTCCTCGACAGCTTCTTTCGTCTTGGCTCCGACCATTTGAACATTGAGATTTAGGCTGTTGAGTTCCTTGACCAAAACCTTAAAAGACTCGGGAACCAAGGCTTGGGGAATTTCCGTTCCTTTAATAATCGCCTCAAAGGCCTTTGCTCGTCCGACAACATCATCCGATTTAATCGTCAACATCTCTTGAAGAGTGTAAGCAGCACCGTAAGCTTCAAGCGCCCAGACTTCCATTTCACCCAGTCTTTGGCCACCCATCTGGGCTTTGCCCCCCAGTGGCTGCTGGGTTATCAGCGAATACGGACCGGTGGAGCGAGCATGAGTTTTGTCTTCAACCATATGAATCAGCTTCATGACGTAGCCGAACCCCGCTACCACTGGTCTGTCGAAGGGTAAACCTGTTCTTCCATCAAAAAGAGTTACGCGACCGTCGGCAGGCAGCCCTGCTTTTTTAAGTTCCAAAACTATCCGATCTTCCAAAACGTGTTCAAAAACCGGCACCGCTACCCTGTAGTTGAGCTTGTGAGCTGCCCACCCCAAATGAGTTTCCAAAAGCTGACCCAGATTCATTCTTGAAAGCACTGAGAGCGGACTGATAATTATATCAACAGGTGTGCCATCGGCAAGAAATGGCATATCGGAGGCAGGCACGATTTTGGAAATGACGCCTTTGTTACCGTGACGGCCTGCAAGTTTGTCACCGACGACAACTTTTCTTATTTGGGCGACTTTAACGATAATCTTTTTGAGAGCGCCATGCTCAAGTTCGTCCCCTTTGTCCCTCTCCAGTATTGTAACGTCAATGACTGTTCCTTTTTCGCCGTGAGGTATCCGAAGGGAAGTATCGCGAACTTCGCGGGCTTTTTCACCGAAAATCGTCCTCAGGAGCCTTTCTTCGGCAGAAAGTTCGGTTTCCCCTTTGGGGGCAATTTTGCCAACTAAGATATCATTTGGTCCAACTTCTGCACCGACAACCACAATGCCATCCTCGTCTAAATTAGAAAGATCCTCTTCTGAAACATTGGGGATGTCCCGAGTTGTTTCCTCAGGTCCCAATTTAGTCTCAACAACCGAGGTCTCATACTCCTCAATGTGAATTGAGGTAAGAGTATCATGCTTAAATAGTCTGTCTGAAATGACTATGGCATCTTCATAACCAAGGCCGTCAAAACTCATGTAGGCAATCAAGAGATTCTTCCCAAGCGAAAGTTCTCCATCATCAGTTGCCGAACCGTCAACCAAAACTTCCCCTTTGGTGACTTTTTGGCCAGTAAGAACTTTGGGTCTTTGGGAATGACAAGTACTTTGGGGAGAGCGGGTGAATTTTTGGATGGGAATGGTGATCTCTCCATTGGCAGTTTTGGCTTTCTCTTGCTTTGAATTAGCTTTCAGAATAATTTTTCTGCTGTCGGCATAGGCAACTGTACCATCGACTGGGGAACAGATAACTCGGCCCATATTGATGCCGACCACTCCTTCCATGCCTGTGCCAACAATCGGCGACTCTGGGGAAATCAGGGGCACAGCTTGGCACTGCATGTGCGTGCCCATCAGGGCTCTGTTTGCCTCGTCGTGAGCCAAAAATGGGATAAGAGAGGCCGAGGTGCCGACAACCTGCCGTGGAACTACGTCAACAAAATCAACCACCGTGGCCAAAGCGGTAGTGAACTCGCCGTGGTAGCGAACCGGAACTCTATCCTCTAGAAAATATCCGTTCTTATCTGCCGGAACCTGAGCATGGGTAATGTAGTATTCTTCCTCATCATCGGCAGCAAGATAGACAATCTCATCGGTAACGCGCGATTTGCCATTTTTCCCTTTAACAACCTTTCTGTAAGGTGCTTCCAAAAATCCATATTCATTGATTTGCGAGTAGAGCGCCATGTAGGTAACTAAACCAATGTTTGGTCCTTCTGGAGAACGGACAGGACAAATTCTTGAATACTGAGAGTGATTAATATCCCGAATTGAAAAGGCAGCACGTTCACGGGCGATGCCACCGGTTCCCATGACAGTCAAGCGTCTTAGATTGTCAACTTCCGAGAGCGCATTGGTTTGGTCCAAAATCGTTGAGAGCTGAGATGATCGGAAAAATTCGTTGATTGCTGAAATAATCGGACGAGCGTTAATCAGGGAGGCTGGGGAAGGAATAGTATCGGTGGGTGTTAAGCTCATTCTCTCCTTAATAACTCGCTCTAATCTCAAAATTCCAACTCTGAAGGCGTTTTGGGCAACCAGCTCGCCAACACGTCTGACCCGGCGGTTGCCAAGATGATCAATGTCGTCGACCCGGCCACGGCCGGCAAGCAAATCAAACAAATAGGCAATAGCTGCTACAAAATCGGCAGGTGTCAAAATTTGACTTTCGCTATCATTTTGGGCTAAATCGCCAATTTTCTCCTTGATATGCTTGAAGCGCTTTTCGATTTTGTATCTGCCAACCCGACCTAAAGAATAACGTCTGGGATTAAAGAACATATTTTCAATTAGACTCTTGGCATTATCCAAAACTACATGGTCACCAGGACGCATGCGCCTGTAAATTTCCAAAAGGGCCTCTTCCTGAGAAGTCGTTTGATCCTTGTTGATGGTATTTTCGAGGAATTTTTTGGCATTTTCATCCTCAACAAATTTGAAAAGTTCAATGATCGACTGATTATCAGAGAAACCCACTGCCCTAAGAAATGTGGTCACCGGAAATTTGCGTCGCCTGTCAATTTTGACGGTGATAAGATCGTTTTTGGTAACAGCAAACTCTAGCCATGATCCCCGAAGAGGCCTGACCTCGCAACTGTAGAGCATTTTGCCGGTTGTCGGCTCAATTTCCGCAGAATAATAGGCACCGGGGGCACGAACCAGCTGGCTAACAACAGCTCTTTCGATGCCATTGATGATAAATGATCCCTTATCAAGCATTAGGGGCAAATCGCAAAGAAATACTTCCTGAGCATTTTTGGCACCAGTTTGTTTATTAATTACCGTCGCCTCAACTTTAAGCGGAGCATCATAGGTCAGACCTTTTTCAATTGCTTCCCCCGGAGTGTGCTTGGGCCGGCCAAGACCGGACTTGCCGAAAATCAGCGTAAAATTTTTTTCGGTAAAATCGTCAACGGGAGAAATTTCGTTTAATGTTTCGACAATACCATTTTCTAAAAAGTCGGCAAATGATTCCCTCTGGACTTGGATCAGGTCCAGAGGGGGCAAGTTTATTTGGCTAAATTGTCCCCAGGAGATGCGCTTGGCCACTGGCGTAATTGTTTCTTAATTGAGGATCAAACCCGTAGACGGAATAAATTTATTAAACTTGTTTGGGGTGATCCACAGGAATTTATTTAATACAAGAAAAATAAAAGGTACAAAAAAGTACCCCTTTTTACGGATATATATACTTTTATACCACTGTCTCTAACTTTTGTCAATATTTTGATTGCGGGTTCAAAGGAATTCCTGAATGTTGCGGCTGTGTTCCTCGGCAGTCTTGGCGTAATGAATCTTTCCTTCCCGATCATGAAGATAGTAAAAGTATTCAGTCTTCGCAGGCTGCGCTGCTGCCCTAATTGACTCTAGCCCCGGATTGGCAATTGGCCCAGGTGGCAGACCCACAAAAAGATAGGTGTTGTAAGGGGATTTTACCTTTTGATAATCCTCTGTGGTGACCAGTGCCCACCAAGTATTGCCGGCAGAGTCGTACCCCTTGGCATACTGAACAGTCGCATCAACCTGTAGGGGCAAACCGGCTCTTAATCTGTTGATTAAAATCCCAGCAATAATTGGTCGCTCCTGATTTGCTTTTGATTCACGTTCAACAAGTGAAGCTAAAATGATCACTTCTTCGGCTGATAAATTATTTTGCTGGCCCCCCTCTAAAACTTTCTCGTCCACCTTTTCTTCAAAAGTTTGACGAAGTCGCCCGGCAACATCGGCGGCAGTAACATCCTTTGGGACAAGATATGTGTCTGGAAACATATAACCTTCTTGGGCAAATTTTGTAAACTCCTTTTTGTCAAACTGAAACTTATCGTTTCCGCCGAATTTCAACTTTTCCTCGACCCTGGCCGCAATTTCCTCAACCCTGAACCCCTCTGGAATAGTAATCCAAATGTCAATTGCTCCGTGGGTCAGTTCCGCGGCAATTTCGCGAGAAGACATGTGGGCAGATAGCCTGAAATCTCCTGCCTGAATATTTTTGGCAATGCCCATTTGCGAAACCAACAGTCTGAAAGCAAGAGAACTCTTTACAAGTCTGGCCTGTTTTAAATTTTGGGCAATTTGGGCCAGAGGCTGACCAGGTTTGACAATAAAGATTTGAGGTGATTCCTCGCTGGATGTTGGCTTGAGCAGATAATTGTAGTATTGATTTAACCCGACAGGGGTAAGAACCAAAAGAATAAAAATCAGTGCAAAAATAATCAGCTTGTTTGGATCTTTAATCAACTTTGGCCTCCGCAAAAGTTGCCCGATGGTATTTGCCCCGTCTTTTGTCAAAAATATAAATGCGTCCGCAGTTACAGACAACTCTCTGGCTATTATCGGACCTTTCAAATTTTTGGGCAAGTGACAAATTTCGGCCGCAGCCGACGCATTTGCCCTGGAGAAGAATCCAAGCCTGAACCGGCGCTAAAATCTTTTTAATCATTTGAGTCTAGAAAGCTCTGCAAAATAATACTGGCGGCCACTTCGTGTTCTTTCTGTTTCCTTTTAGTCTTTGGTACCTGATGTTTTATCATCCACTCTCGCGCCTGTCTAGATGTTAAAGTCTCATCCCAAAGGGCAATTTCGACGGTGGGATTTTTCAACTTAAATTGTTTGACGAATTTATCAAAGTAAGATTTGATCTGACCTTCGACAAAACCAA
>CAZBJS010000023.1:5092-8896 GCA_964492295.1 uncultured Gammaproteobacteria bacterium | reverse complement strand
TTCCTCTTTCGCAGTTCTTTACCGAACCAATGCACAATCAAGAACGGTTGAGGAGGCATTTTTACGTACCAATATTCCCTACAGACTTTACGGCGGGGTTAGATTTTACGAGCGCAAAGAAATAAAAGACGTTTTGGCTTATCTTAGGTTGATCGTTAATCCGAAAGACAACATTGCCAAGAATCGAATTGAGAAATTGGGCAAGAGGCGATTCGAAAAATTCGAGGAGATGATTAAGAAGATTGGGAAGACTAAGAAGGTTTATAAGCCGATTGAGCTAATTGAAAAGATACTGGAGGTAACTGATTATCTGAGTTTGATCGATGACGGGACGGAACAGGGTTTAATGAGAGTGGAAAACGTCAAAGAGCTCAAATCTGTCGCCTCTGATTTTGAAAACTTAACGACGTTTTTAGAAAACGTGGCACTGATGGAGGGGATGATCACACCGGAGAAATCATATGAGGGCAAAACCGCGTCAGACGTGGTGACTCTGATGACCGCGCATACCGCAAAAGGGCTTGAGTTTGATGTAATTTTTGTGATTGGCATGGAGGAAGGATTATTTCCCCATTCCCGAAGCATGCTTGAAGCAGCTCAACTCGAAGAAGAAAGAAGGTTAGCGTACGTTGCCCTAACACGCGCCAGAAAAAAAGTCTATTTAACCTTTGCAACCCGACGCCTTTATTTTGGGATCACCAGCAGTAATCTCGTTTCGCGCTTTGTAGTGGATATCCCGCAGGAATTAATTACTGCCGTCTAAATTGTTAAAATGAACTACGTTTTCTCTCGCATCACACTTATCACTTGCACGTCTCGGGCATGCGAGAGAAAATAGGCTGTGGATTGGAAAGTTTTTTTTGTTGACAATCGGCTTAAAGTTGCCTTTACCCTTTTTTTAGTCTGGCTTTTGGCCGCATGGCACTTCAAAACGCTTGCTGCTTTTGGCTATCCGCTTTTGGCAGTAGGGCTGGTCATCATTTTTGATTTGTTGATTACCTGGTTTAGAGACAAAAAACTTTACTGGCCTTTTGCCTCTTTGGTCACCGGGTTTTTGATCGGGTTGATTATAGACCCCGGACAACCTCTTTGGATTGTCGCTTTGGCCTGCCTTTTCGCCTCACTTTCTAAACAATTCATCAGTGCGGGGCAGCGACAACACATTTTCAACCCCGCGGCTTTTGGAATCATCGCAACTTCTTTGATTTTTGGCACACCGGTTTCCTGGTGGGGTATCGCCTGGGGCAAGTTGCCGTTGGTGATTCTAATCCCTCTGATGATCAGAATCCTTTGGGGCATGTCGCGAATTTGGCTGCCCATCGGCTTTTTGGTTGTTTACTTTACTTACTTGTCAGTCATTACAAAATCAATTTCTTGGGATCTTTTTCTTGATGGCACGACACTACTTTTTGCCTTGGTGATGCTACCGGAGCCAATTACCTCACCGACAAGCGGAAAATTAAAATATCTGTTTGGGCCACTGGTTGCTCTTCTTGCCATTTTTCTTTCTTCTGTGCGATTTTTGACGGATGGACTTCTTCCAGCGCTTTTGGTTGGTAATTTGATCGGGTTTTTGATCATTCGAGGTAAAATCGGGAGAGTTGGTTCGACAGTGAAATAGTTGGATGGTTAGTATGAAGAGTGTCGTTCGCGAAATAACCCAAAAAGAAAAAGCTGTCTATGACAAAGTCGTTTCTCA
This sequence comes from uncultured Gammaproteobacteria bacterium, assembly GCA_964492295.1. Lineage (GTDB taxonomy): Bacteria > Patescibacteriota > Microgenomatia > Curtissbacterales > GWA2-41-24 > CAZBJS01. The sequence continues at coordinate 7,197 of CAZBJS010000023.1, read as the reverse complement.
TATCATCCAATCCTGGGAGTGGGGCGAGTTTCGCCGAAAAACGGGGGTGGACGTTGTTAGATTGGGCCATTTTGACGGCAAGAAACTGAGCTCTTCTTATCAAATGACCTTTCACCCTGTGCCGTTTTCAAAGGTTACTATTGGCTATTTACCCAAAGGGCCGATGCCGACAAAAACGACGGTTGAGGCTATCAGAAATGTGGCAAGGGACAAAAAAGCAGCTTTTGTGAAGCTGGAGCCCAATGTGATTGACGACAAAAGACTAACGAGGAACGACGAACGCTTTGCGAAAATAGGCCTGGTCAGATCTTCAAAATCATTATTCACTAAGTACAATTTTTTACTCGATCTGACCAAGGATGAAGATCAATTGCTTGCCGCCATGCACCCCAAAACCCGTTACAACATTAGACTTGCTCAGAAGAAAGGGGTTAGGGTTTACGAAAGCACGCGCGATTCGGACTTTGAAATTTATCTTAAGCTTTATTTTGAGACAACCCGACGCCAGAAATATTTTGGCCACACCCCCCATTACCACCGACTGATGTGGGAAACGCTCAAGCCTGCAGGCATGACCAGGGTTTTAATTGCCAGGTACCAGAAACCAGGTACTAGAAACCAGGTACCACTCGTTGCTTGGATGCTTCTTAACTTTGGCGACACCATCTACTACCCATATGGTGGATCATCAACCGAGCATAAAGAGGTGATGGCTTCAAATCTGGTGGCTTGGGAGGCAATTCGGTTTGGCAAAAAAATGAAGCTTAAAACTTTTGACATGTGGGGAGCCCTTCCACCCCAAACAAAAGAATCTGACCCTTGGTATGGATTTCACCGCTTTAAAGCCGGTTATGGAGGAAAGCATATCCAGTACGTGGGAACTTATGATTTGGTGCTCAGACCTTCGCTTTACCAAATTCTAAATGTTGCCGACAAGCTCAGATGGACGATCTTGCAGGTAACCAGATAACCCCTAGTAATTTTTGGGGGTTGTCGAGCATGTCCAAAATTTTGTATAATTTTTGTATCAATTTTTCAGGGGAAACCCTGAAATTTTTTGTTTTTGGCGATTTTTCGCAATTTTTTCATTTTTAGCCCAAAATTTTTCCCAAACCCCTCAAAATTTTTATAAAAACACCAAAAATCTTGCAAATCAACTAAAATCTTGTTTCGATTTTCTCAAATTTTGAAGCTGAAAATACCTAAAGTAAAATTGCCAACTGCAAAAATTTCCTAATTTTTGTGCCGATTCTTTGTAAACCCTATAGAATCAAACTCTATATAAAAATATTCCCTCTGAGTCTTTGAGGGGCTTTTTGTTGGGGAAGGGATTACTGTTGACTACCACTCTTGTTCCTTTTTGGGCGTTTTTGTAAACAAAATCTTCAAATTTTTGCATGGTTTTTTTGCGGCCGTAAACAAAGACGATATCGGCAATTGCCAAATCCGCCTCCCAAAGGTTTTTGCGATAGACCTTGATGTATTCTGAAAGACCCTTAAGACTTGCGTGGATTCGAGTGAGAATTACTAAAAAAGGGTTGATTTCATAGCCAATGGCTTTTGCCCCTTTTGATGCCGATGCAAATAGTAACCTACCATCACCACTTCCTAAATCGACAACAACCTCTCCATTCTTAATCTTTGTCAACCGCATAATGGTATTGATCCTTTCGCGCTTGGTAGCCACATAAGGAAGGTCCAAGAAAACATCAATTGCCAAAAAGATGAAAAGCAGGAGCACGAAAAGGATTAACGCGGAGATTACAATAAGGACTATTGACAAAAAAACCAGCATCTAGGGCTTGCCGGGGTCGGGTGCAGAAGTTTCAGTTTGTGAAGTTTGTTCATTGCGCGGATACACACCTGTTGCAGGAGGAATAATACGATTGGGGTCGACACCGGCCCTGTCAAAACTTACTGCAGTTTGCTCAATTTTCCCGCCTACTTTCCCCCAAACCTTAGCTAAAAACGACAAAGGGCCTCTTTTTTGAGGCTGTGGTTCTTGCCGTTGTGAATTATTGGGTCTTTGAGCAACTCGCTCTGCTAAGGACATTGACGAATCTTCTTTACCTTCCCCTTCCATAAATAAATTATGAATCAGTTAG
>CAZBJS010000023.1:1855-4992 GCA_964492295.1 uncultured Gammaproteobacteria bacterium | reverse complement strand
TTATAGGCGCAGTAAACACAGGCGGGTTCTCGGCCGAAATATTTGGGGTTTGCCTCAAAGTGATTTCGCCTGATATCACGGCGGACATTTTGGGCCGTTTCAAGGATTAGTTTTTTGGTTTTTTCAAGATCTTCTTTTGTAGGCTTGTAGGAACCAACGACACCTGTTTCCAGAAAGTGAAGAGCTACTCTCTCGGGTATTACTTGATGGATTTTCAAGTAGGCAAGTGCATAAATGGCAAGCTGCGTTGATTCTTTTGCCTGAGCGTCTGCCCTTTGCTGATCAATGTTTTCCGACGATTTGTAATCGATAATTGTCACTTTAGAGTCAGGTCTGATATCTACTCTATCGTATCGGCCGCTGACAGTGATCTCGCCGATTGGGAATTTAAAACTAGATTCGACAAGAGCGGGGACATCTTTGGATTTGGCCTCGCGCTTATAAAAGGCGGAAAGGGCAAGTTTGCCTTGAGCTTTTCTTCTTTCTTCGTGCTCAACAGTCAAAAACCCCTCACTATCCCAGGCATTTTCAAAAACAGCAAGCATTTGGGAGAGGGTCATGACTTTTCCCAATCTTTTGGAGCGCAAAAAGGCGGCCACCGCCCCGTGAAGGGCAACCCCATAGACAATTGCATGGTGACGAAGAATGGGCAGCCTGAGGATGTGAACATAACGATACTTGTAGGCACAGGTTAAATAATCGTCTATTGCCCCCTGAGTTAGCTTGAGGACATCCACATCAAGCATCAACGCTTTGGCAATTTTGGCAGGAATCGGGGCGAATTTTTCAATTTTTTGAAAAGGCGAAAGTCGCCGCGCCTGAGCATCGCTTCTGGGCTTATCGAGGGCCTCAAGAACAAAGGGTGAAACTTTGCGGATTCGCCTGCCGCCAACATCACGCGACCATGAAAAATAAAGAAGATCACGGGCCCGCGTCATCCCAACATAAAAAAGCCTTCTTTCCTCTTGCATATGCCAATCGCCGGAAGGCAAAGTTTCGCGAATTATTGCTTGGGGAACCTCGATTGCTTCGCCTCTTGCGCGCACCGGAAAACTGTCTGTCACTAAATTGACCAAAAAAACAATCGGAAACTCCAAACCCTTGGCGCTGTGGACGGTCATTACATTGACCGCGTCAAGATCTGGGTCAAACTCAACGGTTGCCGGGTCATCACCAGCGGCTCTGATTGCTTCTAGATAATCAACAAATTGAGTGACGGTTTCAACGCTGGCAACGCCCTCGAATTCCTTAATTTTTTCGAAAAACTTGGCGATGTTTTGAATCTTAATTTGCGCGTCAACTGTTGCCGCCCGTTCCAGTCTTTTGAGGTAACCGGTTCTCTGAAGAAAATCATAAAGAACTCGACCGACATTTTCGCGCCTGGAAAGTTTAATTGACTCCTCTAAATCCAAAAGTAATCTCGCAACAATCGCTTGGGCGTCTTTGGAAATTGTCAAGTCGTCATTTTCAATTTTTCCCTGCCTGCCGGCAGGCTGGTCTAAACTCTTGAGAATGTAGTAAAGCGATCTGGTTTTTCGCCTGGCGTATGAAGCAAGTTTGATGGCGTCAACTGGGGGCATCTCGTAAATGTCGGAAGTTGCCAAATTATAAAGATTAAGACTGTCCTCAAAATTGGAAATTGCCGCAAGATAGGAGATTAAAATGCCAACCTCTTCCTGCTGGTAGAGGCCAGAGGAGCCGACAAACTTGTGGGGAATCCCTTTCATGTTAAGGGAACGCAGAAAGTGGTCTGCCTGGGCATTGGCGCGAACCAAAATGGCGAAATCGCGGTAATGATAGCGCTTAACGCTCAACGACGAACGACCAACGCTTCTTGACATCAACTTCTCAATTTGCGTGGCGACAAGATCGGCTTCCTCAAAAATTGTATCAGCAAACATTTCTTGTGGAGGCAGCCCAAAATCTTTAGTTGACTTGAGCTTTTTGATGATTTTGTTTCTGACTTCAAGTCTGTCTGGATCATTGTGGCGGATGAGTCGGTAGGCGCTGTCCAGAATTGCCTGGGTGGAACGGTAGTTGTGGGTCAAGACCACCTGATGGGCTCTTGGATAAGTTTTTTTAAACTCCAAAATATTGGAAATGGCTGCTCCTCGAAACTTGTAAATAGACTGATCATCATCACCTACCACGCAGATGTTTTTGGGCTTGGCGGCCAAAAGTTTTACCAACTCGTTCTGGGCATAGTTGGTATCCTGATATTCATCCACCAAAATGTATTTGAATTTCTCCTGATAGGCTCGCAAGATCTTTGGGCGCTTTTTGAAAAGGTCGATGGTGCGTACAACTTGGTCGCCGAAATCCAAAAATCCCGCTTCGGTTTTAAAGCGCTCATAAGATTCATAAGCCCAAGCTAGTTCCTGATACTTTTTAGCTTCTATTTTTTCGTCCAGGGGCCGACCAGCCTTTGGCTGGGACTTTTGCTTGTTGACATCCATGAGAAACTCCTCAGGACTAATGTTTTCATCCTTAAGACGCGAAAAGAAAGTAAGAATTGCTCCGATAAATTTAGTGGGATTGGAAAGAGGGCGCCAGTAATCAAGTGGAATTCTAAAAAGATTCTGCCTCAGGAATAAAGCCTGTTGAGGACGAGACAAAATTCTAAAATCAGGCGAAAGACCAATTTCCAGGGCATTTTCCCGAAGAATCCGATCACCAAAAGCATGGAAGGTTGAAATCCAGGTATCGATAAAGCCATACGGCACCAAAATATCAACGCGCTCCTCCATTTCCCAGGCAGCTTTATCGGTAAAAGTAAGCGCCAAGATATCTTTCGGCTTGGCCAGTTTCTTCTCAATAATGTAGGCGATACGACGGGCAATAACAGCTGTCTTGCCAGTTCCGGCACCGGCGATAATCAGGAGTGGCCCTTCGGTGGTTGTTACAGCTTGTCTTTGTTCTGAGTTTAAATCTTTGAGGATATCAGACATTTTGTGGCTTATACCCGCAAACTCTGCTTAATTCGGGCAGCGCGAGAATCAAGGTTCCAAGCGTTGCTCAGGTTCTTATTCGCAGAAAAGCTTTGCTTTAGGCCCGCAGACGAAGTCGAGGACCGCAAGCTCTGCTTATTCGCAGAAAAGCTTTGCTTTAGGCCCGCAGACGAAGTCGAGGACCGCAAG
>CAZBJS010000023.1:0-1755 GCA_964492295.1 uncultured Gammaproteobacteria bacterium | reverse complement strand
CTTATTCGCAGAAAAGCTTTGCTTTAGGCCCGCAGACGAAGTCGAGGACCGCAAGCTCTGCTTATTCGCAGAAAAGCTTTGCTTATTCGCAGAAAAGCTCTGCTTATTTTAGCACGATGTAATATTAGCGATTTTTCTAAGGGTTGGAGTTGCTTTTGCCTGGGTTATTCTGATCTTGCGGGTTGCCTTGGTCTTTTTCACCTTGAACATCCCCTTTGGCCTGCTGGATATGCCAAATGGCATTCTCAAGCTGTTGTTGGGCAGCAGGGTTTGCTCTTTGAGCTTCTCTTAGTTTTTCTTCTTGCTGATCAAGAGTTTGTCTAAATTCTTGGCCTCTACCCACTTTTTGAGCTTCTTTTTGGGCTTTATCCAAAGTTTCTTGATATAGGCGGGTCGCCTCGTCAAGATTTTGGGGAGACTGGCTGGAAAGGTCAATAAGCTCTTGGGCCCTTCTTTCGACTTTAATCTCATAATCTCCAGTTACTTTGGCCACAAGATTCTCGGATAGAATTTTAACGGGGTATAGAGGATCTTTGGGTTTAGCGGCTTGGGCAACACCGAAAACTGTGACGACGGATACTAAAAGGGCAAATGACACTAGCGCTAAACCTTTTCGCAGTGTCCAGAAAGCCACCAAGGACTCGCTCACGATGAGTTTGGAATTTAAATCCTCCCAACCGCTTCGTACCAAATAGCTTGGAGGTTCAACTTTAATATAGTCTTTTCTAATTTTTTCAAGATGTTCTTCAATCATGGTTTTCAATTAAATCTTTTAATTTTTTTAAGATGCGGTGGACCCTAACCCTTAGTGCTCCTTCTCTTACGCCTACTATCTTGGCGACCTCAAAAACTGTCATCTCTTCAAAATAGCGCAGAATAATAATTTGTCGCTCGCTATCGGCAAGTTGTGACAGAGCCCTGCCGAGTCTTTCTTTTTCAAATTCCCTGTCTGTTTGCTCAGCCAATTCTTCATTTGTCTCAATTTCCTGATAATCTCTAAGCGGGAATTCCTTCTTCTTCCTGGCAAAATCGATAATTAAATTGCGGGCAATCTTGAAAAGAAAAGCCTGAAAAGAACCTCCCTTTTTATGGGAAAAAGACGGAAGAGCCTTCCAAGCCCTAAGAAAAGTCTCTTGGCAAAGATCTTGGGCAAGTTCCCTGTCAAGATTAAATTGACAATATCTGTAGATCCGTGGGTAGAAAAGCTCATAGATCTGCCCAAACGCATCCTTATCACCTGCCTGTGCCTGTGTAATAAGTTTTATTAAATCGTCCACAAAGGCACATTTTATACTAATCCGCCAATGAGCGCTCCTTGACCGAGTCAAACTCGGGAAAAGTAAGATTCGGCTGGCTTCCATTAAGTTAAACGGATGAAGTCTTGTTTTGTAACATTTTTGGGCAATGTTCGTTTAAATTATTAACGATGCAAAAAATACTGCCGCTTTTGGCTTTCCTTTTTGTTTTATTGGTAACTCCGGTAGTTGTTGCCCAAAATGACAATGACTGTGATCCTAATGGGGAGTGGAAAAATCACGGAGCATATGTTTCCTGCGTTGCCCACACCCATCCGGGAGGGCAGGTAGTTTCGGAAGCGGCAAAATCTGACATTGGTAAAAAGGGATTTGTGGCAGCAAGCCCGTCGCCGGAAGTCTCCCCGTCACCAAGCCCAGAGGTCTCGCCGAGTCCGTCACCGGAAGTCTCTCCTTCACCGGAAGTGTCACCATCCCCCTCTCCAGAAGTCTCGCCATCACC
>CAZBJS010000022.1:5133-9014 GCA_964492295.1 uncultured Gammaproteobacteria bacterium | reverse complement strand
GGAGCCCACACATAAAATAGTGCCCCCAAAAAACCCGCTTTTTCACTTGCAAAAACTTCCCTGAGCCAAAGATAGGAGAAAATTGCTGAGCCGATAAAACCTACGGCCATCAGAATTTTAAAAGAGTCAGTGAATGAAAATCCCACCGAATGAATTAAAGATCCCAAAAAATAAGGAAGAGGATAAATGTAAACGAAGATAGGACTACCAAAGCCATTATAGAAGCTTCCTGCAAAGCGCGGTGGGATTTGGCCATCGGCAAGAGCCTGCCAGTATTGGGCCATTCTGGCTGTATGAGTTTCACCATCGTGGCTGGTATAAAAACCGGGTTGAGCAAGACTTTTTAACGCTGGTATGGACAATAGGATTAAGAAGAAGATTGCCCAAAAATTGGGGTTATACCAAAACTTCACTTCTTGCCAATTCTAGCATATATAAATTTAAATGCGAGGGTAAATTACTTTACCTTGAGGTTTGCCAATAAACTTACCATCCTTAAATAATGTCCTTCCTCGAATAACTACTTTTTTGATCTCTCCTCTACCTATTAGGTTGCCAAACGGAGTCCAGCCGCATTTGGTGAATAATTTTTTTGAAGAAATTTTGTAGGCTTTAGACGGATCAACAAGTATATGAGTATTTGGCTGACTCGGCAGGTGAAAAATTTTGCGAGGGCTGGTGCTGGTCATCTCAATTAATCTCTCGATTGTAAGTAAACCTTTCGAAACTGCACTCAGCATTAAGGGTAAAGTTGTTTCAAGACCCGGAACTCCAAATTTTGCAGACGACTGATCATTTTTTTCCTCAAGAGTATGAGGGGCATGATCCGTTGAGATGATGTCTATCTTGTCAAGATTCTCCCAAAGCCTTTGCTGATCTCTTTTTGAGGCAAGTGGCGGCTTCATTATCCCTAATGGACCTAACCTTTTAAGATCATCTTTATTTAAGAAAAGGTGGTGTGGACAAATCTCACAGGAAATTTTTAGCCCTTCTTTCCTTGCTTTTTGGATTGATTTGAGCTGGTCAAAAGCTATATGACAAACGTGAAGTCTTTTTTTATATTTTTTGGCAAGTCTTATAGCAACTTCAACAGTTTCGCCTTCAGCGTGCACCATGATTGGTAACTGGCTTTGCCAAGATTTAAAAATCAAATCGCGATCTTTTTCTTTGTCTACAAGCAAGCCACCGGTAGTCTGATTCATGTAAACTTTTAGACCGAAGGTCTTTTTGGCAACCTTTTTGAAGTAAACAGTTGAATTTGCCGTTGCGCCAAAATTAAACCCCAGATCGCACCAAATTCTGCCTTTTGCAAGCCTCATCTTTTCTTCTAAAGTCTTGAGGTCGTCTGCGGGAGGGATGTTGTTGGGCATATCAAGAATTTGGGTATAACCACCGGCTATGGCTGCGCGAGTCCCTGTCTCAAAATCTTCTTTTTGAGTTCCACCAGGTTCTCGTAGATGAACGTGGACGTCAACTAGGCCGGGAAGTTTTAAGAATTGACCGCTGGCTTTTTTCATGGGCCGATTTTAGCATACTGAAACCCAGGTGTTTCAATTCTGATTTGCCATCCTTTATTATTGAGGCTATAGTTGGATTGATGATGGAAGAGGCTGAAATTCGCCGTAAAAAATTAATTAGGGATGCAACAATCATTGCAATAAGTGTAATTATCGCAATCCTGGTTCATCAATTAAATTATGTTGAACATTTAATTGAATTTACTTCGGGACTTTACTTCTTTATGGCAGCATTTTTGGCGGGCATTTTTTTTGCATCGACATTCACTGTAGCTATTGCTATCTCTGTTTTTTTGCTGCTTTCTGAAACGCACAACCCATTGCTGATTGCAGTATTTGGAGGGTTAGGTGCTCTCCTTGGCGACGCCTTTATCTTTAAGTTTTTACGAGAGGATCTAATTGCCGATTTTGAATATTTGGAAAAACATTTTGGCAAAAGAATTGTCAGAAGAATTTTTCATTCGAAATTAATTTTCTGGTTTCTACCAATTGTCGCTGCGCTGACGATTATTTCTCCACTTCCCGATGAAGTCGGTTTGCTTTTACTGGCTAGCATTAAATTAAAATATCATCGCTTTTTTCTGCTGTCCTTCCTTTTAAATACAGTCGGGATATTTATCTTGTCTCTCCTTGGAAGAACATTGTAAGCTCGTCTTAGTAGTCCTGCCGACGGATCAAAAACCCACTTCATTTAAATAACCTACTTTTTGCAAGACCGGTCTGGTGCAACAGATAAACTATAACTGTCCATAAAGTTAAAATTCCATATTTGGTCGAGCGCACAAAATTAATTGAAGAGGCCTCGGGGAAGTATTTGCAAGGAATTGGGATTTCTGAAATATTGAAGTCGTGAGAAAGTGCTGAAATTAGTATTTGCTGATCGAAGACAAAGTCATCGGAGAATTTATGGTATGGAATACTTTTTAATACTTTCACAGAATATGCCCTAAAACCTGTGTGGTATTCTGACAAATTGAGTCCCATTGATAAATTTTCTACTAAAGTTAAAAACCTATTTGCAAAGTACTTCCATATAGGCATACCTGCTGCAAGAACTTGATGTCTGGTCTGAATTCTGGAACCAAGCATGACATCGGCTCGACCATCAACAATCGGTTCAACAAGAACCCCGACCAACTTTGAATCATATTGATAATCAGGGTGAACCATAACGACGATGTCGGGGTTCCTCTTGAGTGCTTGGTCATAACAAGTCTTCTGATTGCCGCCATATCCTCGATTTTGAGGGTGAGTGTAAACCGTCAACCCCAGTTTTCTGGCTTTTTCAACTGTCCTATCATCTGAGGCATCATCAACCAGGATGACTTCAGAGATTAAATCGTGGGGAAGATCATTGTAAGTTTTTCTGACGGTTTTTTCAGCATTGTATGCCGGCATCACCACAATAATTTTTGGTTTTAATCGAGGATTCCAAAGAACGTTACTATTCGTAGAAAAGCTTTGCTTATTTTTCAAATTTTTCGATCACTTCACGATCAGTCAGTTGGTAGTTAATCGTCGATAGCTGATGATTGAACATCAAAGAAGGCAACTTCAATAAAGCCCAGGCAAAGCCGGCAAAAAAGGCAACGTCGACAGTAAAAAAAGCTCTTCCAAAGTGATATGGAAACCAGAGTAGGTGTTGAATTAGCCAAAGTGTATCGGAAATATTTTTCCAGACAAATAAAAATTGATTTTTGTAGGAGACGGTTTTGACCAGAAAAGGCGATTTAGTCTTTTTGACTGTTCCTTCTTGGTGAAAATGGTCTACCTGGGCACCAGAATCATAAAGGCAGATAAAACCCGAACGCCAGGCTCGAAAAGAAAGATCGATATCTTCCCAATAAAAAGGCGCAAAGACTTTATCGAAACCACCAAGCTCTTGGAATTTTTTTTTGTCAAAGATTCCAGAACCGCCGGAGACCCATAGGGTTTCACCAAAGATTGGTTTTTGGGCAAAATGGCTAACAAAACCATGCTTGAAGATTGCCCCCCCTCGGCCTCTTTTGATGATTTGACCATTTTCATGGCTGAAATCTGCAAAACCAACAGCAAAAATTCTTGGGTTACTGAAGTATCCAGTGACTCTTTTTAAAAAATTACTTCTTGGCGAAACATCTGAATTTAGAAGAACTACTAATTTAGCAGTGGCGGCGGCAACACCATCATTGGCACTTTGGGCAAAGCCGGTATTTCGGGAGTGCTTGACGACCTTTACTTTGCTGAAGTGTTTTTGAAGAATTTCGAGGGAATTATCTGTTGACGCATCATCAACTATAATAATTTCACAATCTGGGAAATTTTTGACGACATTAGGCAAATTTTTTGAAAGCAATTTTGTGCCGTTATAATTTGGAATAACTA
>CAZBJS010000022.1:1629-5033 GCA_964492295.1 uncultured Gammaproteobacteria bacterium | reverse complement strand
ATAAAAAGATACTTAAAAAGAAAGCGAGGGCCACTGCTGCCACTGAAAGGTATAGGCCATTATAAAATGATCGAGGCCGAAATTTAAACTCAAGCTGATGAAGCCCTTTTGGAACTATCACAGATTGAAACATATAATTGACTTTTTTTATAACCGCCGGCTCGCCGTCAATTGTTGCCTGCCAACCGGGATAAAAAACATTACTGACGATGAGGGAGGCATCTTCTTGGACCATCGCTTCTATTTTAAATGACTGGTCGTTGTATTCCCTGAAGATGACTTGGCCAGTGTTTGATCTTGTAGTAGTCTCAAAATCAGAAGAAACAGCATTTTTCCCAAGATCAAAGTTGATATCAAGTAACTTTTGAAGTTGGGCATTTCTGTCTTCTACTTTAACAACTTTTTCGACAAAGAATGCACGCGGCAATGCTCGATTATTTTTATAGACTTTAGTCTCTCCCTCTTGAAAGACTTTTTCAAAATTGGGATCGGCTATTTCATCAAAGGTTAAGATATATTGGACATTGAGAAAATTGGCGACTTTTGAATCATACTTTTGAGGTGTAACAATTCGATTGAAAGATCCTCCTTTAGTTGACTTACCTGTTTCCCAAGAGGCGACAAGGTCTCCATAATCAGCAAGATAAAGAGGGTCATAACCATGGACTGCTTCCAAATTGTAGGCGCTTGGAGTATTACCATTGAAGATTCGTCTGTCGGTTGCAATTACTCTAAATGGCTTCTTTTGATTTTGCAGGAAAGTGGTAGTTTGTGTTTGTGGAAATATCCATGAAAGTTTGGAAAATGGACTGAATTTATAAGCGAACCTAAAAAGCTCAACCAAAACAGCAACAAAGATAAAAATCAAAATTAGATTTTTGGGAAAGCGCAAATAATTAACTAGGACGATTACAGCAAAAATAAATGCAGTCAAGATTGGAAAAATCAGATTTCTTAAGGCGACCCGAGCAGTGTTAAACTCAAATTGAGGAAAAGATCCTTGAAAAAATACAGTATAAATTAAGAGAGAAGATAAAATAAGAGCTAAAATAATAACCGGCAAAAAACTTTTTCTTGATTTCTCTCCAAAAAAATAATCAAAACCGAAAGCTGAAAGAGTTGCCAAGGAAAACACCAACAAAAAAATGATTCTTGACGGCTGGATTGATCCTAAGAATGGCCAGTCGTGAACATAGGGAATTTTTGAAAGAGGGTTCTCAAGAATAACAACTAGGACAAAAATTACAAGCAAAGTGAAAAATGATTTCTGAGTATTTCTTTTAAAAAAGGCTAGGATAGCGAACCCTAAGGGAATAATCCCCATGAAACTTGCAAACTCGCCATAATTCCAGATACCCCAATAGTTATAAGTTGCCGGATTGCCAAAAAAATCTGGGGCAACCAGCTGAATTAGGTGCTTTAGCGGCAAAAACCAATCTTCTCTTTGGGAAAAATATCCCTGGTCAACGTCTCTTGCCGAAAGCTTAATGAACTCAAAAGAAGGAATGACCTGAGGAGCCGAGATCAAAAGGCCCAAGACTAAACCACTCAAAACAATTGCGGTAGCCCTAAAGTTTCTAAGATGATAAATTTGATAAATCAAATAGAGAAAAGAGGCAAAAAGAACATAAAACGCTGTTTGCCAATGACCAGAAAAAATTGTCTGGGAAACTGCCAAAACCAATAGCCAAAACCAAAGAACAGATTTCTTCGAAAAAAGTTTGTTTATTGAAAGAAGAACCAATGGAAACCAGGCAGCAGTGGTGATGACTGTTCCCCATTGCTGCCAAGCAACAAAAAAACCACTAAATGGCAAAACTACTGCCCCGAAAGCAGAAGCGGCTGTTGAGAGCTTTAGGCTTCTTAAAAAAGAAAACATAAAAATGCCGGCCGCAATTGGTGCCAAAATAACCTGCAGTGACCAGGCAACTTTAAATGGGAAGATAAAAAATAATAGATTGGTAACCTGAAATGGAGACGACTGGATGTTGGCCAAAAGAGGCTGGCCCGAAAAGCTATAGGGATTCCAGAGTGGCAAATTGCCTTCTTTTAAATTGGAAATGGCCAAATAACGCCAAGGATATGTCTGAAGAACCGGGTCGGTAATGAGAGGATTTTTGGCTGGAAATCTGCCGGCGGTATAACCTTCGAATGAGATATCGCGAAAAGGATGATAAAGACCCAAGAGAGAATCCGCAGGAATCGGAACTTTCCCCGCGATAAGCTTCGGTAAAAAAAAGAGAGAGACTAAAAAACCAACTATAAACGGGCCGACGGCTTTGTTAGAAAATAAGCGGAGCATGTTTTTTTCGCCTCGCTCAAAAAATAAGCGGAGCATGTTTTTTTCGCCTCGCTCAAAAAATAATTTTTTCATATTCCTTTATGAAAATCTCTTTCGAGAATCTTTTACTGTTGCCAATAGCATTTTGCGAAAGTTTGGCAAATTCATCTTTATTGTTAATCACACTTAATGTCGCCTCATAAAGCTGGGCTTTCGTAGACCAAAGCCTACCATTTTTGCCATCCTGAACGATTTCTTTTTGGCCTCCCTTGTCCATAACAATTGGTACGGCCCCCGCGGCTGAAGCTTCGACTGTAGCAATACCAAAATGCTCCATTTTTTGGGGGGACCTAATTTCGTCCTCGCCAAAGCCTGTCGCATGCCAATAAATGGAAGATCTGGCATAAAGGTCACGAAGCTTATCAAAAGATAAATTTTCGATTATGCGGATTGCATGTCCTCTGGCCAATTTTTTCAAATTTCTTACATATTTGTAGTCTTCTTTCTTTGATTGACCAACCAAAATGAGTTTAAAGTTTCTTGCTTTTTTGTAGATTTCTTTAAAAACTTCAACGAGAACTTCCTGTTTTTTGGGATGAAGTTGTCGTGGGCTAAATCTGCCCACCGAAAGAATAATATTTTCCTTTTGGCCAGGTTTTATCTCTCTGATGTCCACAGGTGGATAAATTACCTTGGAATTTACCCCGAAGCTTTTATCAACATAATTTTTGGTAAAGTATGAATTAACAATTACCCATTGATATCTTTTAAGTTTCAGTTTAGTTTTGAAATCAATTTTTGGAAAATTAAATGGAACCTGGAAATGAAGAATGTTTTTGGCAGCAAATGAAAGAGGAACGCTTCCGTCGGACAAAACAAATATAAGATTATAGCCCAACGTACTTAAGTTTTTTTTAAAAACTCCTTCCTTAAAAATATTTTTGACAAAATGGGCCTTGGTTAGATCAATCTTTAAAAAACGAGCAAGGGGAGGCTTAATCACCGGATCATCCCAAAAAATGTCTACTGGGTGGTTCTGGGAAAGATGGGAGGCAAGAGTTAGCATGTATCTTTCTCCGCCACCAAAGGTATCAAGATAAGGACTATAAAATCCAAACTTCAT
>CAZBJS010000022.1:0-1529 GCA_964492295.1 uncultured Gammaproteobacteria bacterium | reverse complement strand
TTTCATTTTTTGATTACCAAATAGGCCCTGTTTGTATTTGAGTGATAGATTTTGTTATTCAAAAAGAAATAAAGGGGCGGGTTGGTCAAAAAATTAAACATCAATTTTAAAAGATAAAATGGTTTGGATGCGAATTTCACCTTGGGATCAAACATAAAAATCCTAAAAAGGATCTTATTGATAAAAATATTGCCGGAAAAGTAAACCTGGCAATTCAAACCTCGTGTCATTTTGGCAATTTCTTGATAAGTCGGCAGGCCATATTTTATGTGTTCTGAAAGATAAGAAACATCCAATCCCCTCTTTTGTAACCACCTTTTGGTTTCCTTCTCGTATTGAGTGTGTTTTTTTGTGCCTAGAGGGAAGGAAAGGATTACCATTTTTGAGGCCACATTTAAGAGTCGCCTAATAAAGTCAGTCCGCTTGTGCTCTGGAACGTGCTCAAGAACATCTATCGCGGTGGCTATATCAAAGGAGTTTTTCGGGAAAGGGAAGTTATCACGGGTTACGATGACATCACCGGATTGAAGATTGGCGACTATCAGTTTTTTTGGGTTACAAAACTGAGAAAGATGATTAAGTTCACCGCCGACATCAACAATAGTATCTTCATCACTGATAAAAGCGCCAACTTTTCTGTGTCTTTCGTAAATGTCGTATGGTAGAAAGTTCTTAATCATCAAATGGCGATTTCAATTTTTTTGAAGAGTTATGTTGTAACTCCCAGAGATAAGTCAGAACAATAGCCTGGTGGAGCGCCTGAAAAATTGATTCAATTAAACCAACTATACCATCTAAAAAACCAAATTTTACCAGATAGCGTCTAAAAAATTCGCCAACCATCACTTTTATCACCTGAAAACCAGTAACGTCTTTTGCTTGGGCCGCCTGATATAGTTCAGCCTCAATTTTGGCCCACTTAACGGTTTTGGCAAACATCTGCGAAAAATTCCTGGCGGTAAGATGTTCGATCGGATTTTTGAAATAACCGAAATCCCCCTCGATCCTGGGACTTTCATGAATCCTTCCTTGCCACCCCAAAAGCTTATCTTTTTTAAAAAGACGGGGAACATAATCTGGCCACCACCCCCCGTGCCGTAGCCATTTACCCAAAATGATATTTTTTCTGGGAAAATAATATGCGTTATGCTCGTTTGCTCCGATTGCCCATTTGATCTCTTTGAGAGCTTCATTTTTTAGCCTTTCATCTGCATCAAGGTAGAACAACCATTGGCCCCTGGCCAATCCAGAGAGCATATTTCTGTTTTCGGAGAAATCATCGATTTTGGAAGTTACCACCTTTGTGGCATATTTTTTGGCAACTTGGCTTGTTGAATCAGCCGAATTTTGATCAAGAACAATAATTTCATCGGCGAATTTCAACTGTGCAAGACACTCTCCAATCATCTCCTCCTCATTTTTAGCAAGAACAAGCGCAGAAATCTTCATCGTTTCATAAACTTCCGAGGCCTGAAAGGCCTCGGTATTTCCTTCAAGTTTACATGAGCGAGCAGATACCTTAGTCCTCG
>CAZBJS010000021.1:6991-9502 GCA_964492295.1 uncultured Gammaproteobacteria bacterium | reverse complement strand
GAGAAACTACAATTGGCAAAACATCATATTTTCGGGGATTGAGATTTTTGACGACCTCCCTGCCGGTAACCAAGGAAATCTCATGCTCGGCGGATTTGCCACCCATCAAAACCGCAACTCTTAATTTTTTCATTTAATGATCTTTTCCCAAGGGAAGTTCGGACGCCCGAAATGACCATAGACAGCTGTCTCGCGATAAATAGGTCGCAAAAGATTTAAACCCTTTACTATTCCCTGAACTGAAAGATCCAGTAAATCCCAGGCAAACTTTTCGATTTTCTTCTTATCCACCTTTTCTGTCTGGAATGTTTCGATCGCTTTTGTTAACGGTTCTTTACGGCCAATGACATAAGCCACTTGGACTTCGCACCGATCAGCTAAACCAGCTGCCACGACATTTTTAGCAATATAACGAGCGGCATAAGCTCCTCCCCGATCAACTTTTGTCGGTTCCTTGCCCGAAAAACAACCGCCGCCGTGTCGTCCCATTCCGCCATAAGTATCAACCATTATCTTTCTGCCGGTTACTCCTGTGTCTGAAGCTGGGCCACCTATTTCCCATTTGCCTGTTCCATTGACGACAAAGTTCTTTTTTGGGCAAAAAAATCCGTATTTTTCTAAAACCGGTGAAACTATTACTTCATAGAGATCGCCTTTAAGCTGGTTATTAGTAATTTGAGGGTCATGAGGAACGGCAAGAACAACAAATTCCACCGATTTCGGCTTGTCTTTTTCATATAGCATTTTTACCTCGCTTTTTCCGTCAGGTCGAAGATAATCAATGATTTTCTTTTTACGAACTTCATCAATCTTTTTAACCAGCTCGTGAGCTAAAAAAATCGGCAGGGGCATAAATTCTGGACCCTCGTTACTTGCATAACCAAACATCATACCTTGATCCCCAGCACCACCAGCATCTACTCCAATAGCAATATCGGGAGACTGTTGATGAATTAAACAAATGAGGGGTGATTTGTAAGTAAAATTATAAATCTCGTCTGTATAACCTAAATTCTTGACCACCCGGCGAGCTATGTTTTCGTAATCAATTTTGCTTCCGTCTTTGATCTTTACCTCCCCAGCTAAAATAATCTGATTAACGGTGACCAACGTTTCTATTGCAGTGTGAGTATTAGGGTCTTCGGCAAGACAAGCGTCAAGTATCGCATCGGAGATCTGGTCGCAGATTTTGTCGGGATGGCCGCTTGCGACAGACTCGGAAGTAAAAAGACGGTAGTTCATGGGTGGTGAAAATCAGGCCCTCTTGGTAATCTTTGCACCAAGTGTAGACAACCTTTCAACTATATCCTCATAACCGCGCTCTATAAGCTCGGCTTTATCAATAATACTTTTGCCTCGAGCAGCTAAAGCAGCAATTACCAGAGCCATGCCAGCTCGAATATCCGGAGTATCCAGTCTTTGCCCTCGAAGTTTTGTCGGACCATAGACTAAAACTCTGTGGGGATCGGCTATTTCAACTTTTGCACCCATTGAAAGAAGCTTATCAACAAAAAACATTCTCGATTCATACATCCAGTCATGAAGAAGGGTTGCGCCTTGGGCTTGGGTTGCCAAAACAATCATGGGTGCCATTAAATCGGTCGGGAATCCCGGCCAAACATCGGTAACTACTTTCTCAACCGCTTTTAACTTGCCGCCGGTGATCTTAAGAGTATTTTCCTCAAGACTAAAGCGAACGCCGAATTGTTCAAGTATTAAAAGAATCATATCCAGATCTTCTTTAGCAACTGGTGAAATTTCTACCGAACTTCCCGTAACTGCCGCCAGAATAGCAAAAGTGCCGGCTTCGATATGGTCAGGCCGAATCTTAAAACTTGTGCCGGTTAATTTTTCAACACCTCTGATTTTTAAAACGTTGCTTGCGACCCCATCAATGTTTGCGCCCATTTTGATCAAAAAATTGCAAAGGTCCACCACATGGGGCTCAGAAGCAGCTCTTTTAATTACTGTTTCTCCTTTTGTTAAAACCGCCGCCATTACGGCATTTTCAGTGGCGGTCACCGACGCTTCCTGAAGAAAAACCCAAGTACCGCCAAGCTCATCAGCATAAGCTGTGATCCGATCATTAACTTCCTCGATTTTTACACCGAAAGACTTGAGCGCTTGAACATGAGTATCTAGGGATCGTCTACCAATAATATCACCGCCAGGGAAACCCATAGTGACTTTTCCGACTCTCGCAATAAGAGGTCCCAACAAAAGAATAGAGGCTCGAAGTTTCTCTGTTAACTCACGAGGAAGGCTTTGTTCCGTTAATTTTTTGGCCGTAATCGTAAGTGTTGCCGTACCAATACCCTTTACCCCTGCTCCACAAATCTCAAGCAGCTGGGCCATAACGGCAACGTCGGAAATTTTGGGAACGTTTTCGATTGTACATTCTTCCTCTGTCAAAAGGCTCGCTGCCATGATGGGCAAGACCGAATTTTTACTACCGGCAACTCTAATCTTGCCCGAGAGTTTAGAAGGACCAATTATTTCAAAACGAGCCAT
>CAZBJS010000021.1:3549-6891 GCA_964492295.1 uncultured Gammaproteobacteria bacterium | reverse complement strand
CGTAGACTTCTTTGGCTTTTTGGCGAATTAGTTTTATCAATTTTATCACGTCGGCTGCAGTCGCGTTGCCCCGATTTAAAACATAATTGGCATGATGGCGGGAAATCTGGGCGTCACCAAACCTTTTACCCTTGAGCCCTAAGGATTCAATGATGTAACCGGTCGAAGTCGTCAAATTAGGTGTGCTTAATCTAATAGCATCCGAGTGACTAATATTCCTAAAGACGCACCCCGAACAGGCAATACCCACTGGCTGCTCAACATTTCGCCTTTTAACATACTCCATCGCGCGCTCCCAGAGGGCAGCTTTGTCACCCTTTGCATCAAGTTTAAAAACCGCCTCAAGAACAATTTCAGCAGTTTCCTGAATTTTGGATTTGTCATATCCAAACTTAAAGTAATCCCTGTCAACAGTTTTAATCTGGCCAGTCTTCGGATCAAAAAGAACCGCCGAAACCAAACTATTACCAATAAATTGATCTTCTTCCACTTCGAAATGGGCATTAATTTTTAATCCGCCACCGACCGTTCCCGGTACAGAAAGTAAAAACTCAAGGCCCTCCAACCCTTGATCGAGCGCGAAACGGGCAAGCTGGTTCATCAGTGTCCCCGAGGAGGCTGAAACGAGAGCATTTTTGATGCCTCTGCCGGTTTTGCCAATCGTCCCTTTCACGCCAACAAGCTTTACGTCCGATGCTCGATTTTTGATTACCAAGCCGGCAAATCCCCTATCCGAAACCAAAACATTGGCTCCACCTCCTAAAACTACAAAGGGAATTTTAAGCCGATGAGCGGTTTTTAAGGCGAATTTTAAATCTTCAACATTCTTGGCCTCAAAAAAGAGCCTTGCCGGTCCGCCTATTTTGAAATAAGTTTGTTTGGCAAGCGGCTCGTTTTCAAAAACCCGAAGCGGCCCTAAAATTTCTTTAAATTCGGCAATTTTTACTTCATCCATTCTCTTTAAGCAAGTCCGTCAGTTGAAAGGATTTGCCGGCACCCATTGAAAGAACAACCCCAAAATCTTTTAAATGTCTCTTTAGATAAACTGCAGTTTGTTCAATTGACCCTGTAAATATTGCTTTTGGGCCAATCTCGTCGGCAAGTTTTTGGGCAAGAGCCTTCGGGTTACCTTTTTCTCGCGCTGGATAAACTTCAGTGATAAAAATTCTGTCGGATTTTGCGGCTTTAAGATTTTTAACAAAGTCATCAAAAAAAGTTTTTATCCGGGAGAAAGTGTGCGGCTCAAAAACCAAGACTATTTTCTTGTCTTTAAACTTTTCTTTGAGGGCATCGGTAGTCGCTAAAACAGTGTAGGGCTGAACAGCATAATCATCATAAATTTTGACACCTTGAATTTCACCTTTGTACTCGAGCCTCCGGCCAAGTCCTTCGAAATTTTTGACTGATTTTTTTGCCAACTCAAGGTCCAGCTTTAATATCTTAGCCACAGTTAAGGCAGCGTTGGCATTTTCCAGTCGAAAGTCACCAATTAAAGAAAGGCTTAATCTGCCGAAATCTTCGATTTTAACTATTTTAATGTCTTTCCTAAATTTAGAAAGTTCGATAAGCTTGGGATCTTTCCCGATCACTAAATATCCGTCCTCCTTGATGTTGCCGATAAATTTTTTATAAGAGGCAAGGACAGATTCCTTTGTCTTGAAATAATCTGGATGATCCCAGGCTACGTTTAAGATTACAGCAATATCTGGTCTGTAATTTAGGAAATTGTCGTTGTACTCATCGGCCTCACAAACATAATATTTGGACTTCCCAACCCGATAATTTGCCTTCCACTCAAGAACAGTCGCCCCGATTTCGCACGTCGGGTCCTGCCCCTGACCAACAAGAACTTTGGAGACCATTGCCGTCGTTGTTGATTTGCCATAGGCACCGGCGACGGCTATCACGAACTTATTTTTTTGCAACAAATTTCCCTGGAATTGCTGCCAAGTCATGACGGGAATTTTTAACCTTTGGGCAGCTTCAATTTCGCGATTTTGGGGATCATACTTTGAAACTGCCGGTGAAACAACCAAAATGCCGGCACGTTCTATATGTGAAGGGTGATGACCTCTGGTCACATCAATATCTTTGAGGCTTCGGCTATATGCTGACTCTGGCTCCAGGTCACAACCAGAAACCTCAAATCCACACTTTTTAGCAATGGCTGCGACAGCAGAGGCACCAGCTCCAGCAATGCCCATAATATGAATTCTTCTTAAAAACTTAGCTTGGGCCCTCCTTAGTTCTTCTTTCGTGTTGACTCCATGCCACTCTGATTCATCCGGCAGGCGATATGCCCTAACCGTTACTTTCTGGAAAAGGGCAAGTTCTACAAGATCAGTCAGATAAAGCTCTCCGGTGGCGGGAGATAATGAAAGTTTAGGTAAGTTTCTGGCAAGCCATTTCTTCTCAAAGAAGTAAAGGCCGTCATTGATTTCTTTGATCTTTTTTTGATCAGCTGTGGCATCTTTTTCCTCAACTATTGCTATTAGTTGACCATTTTTGCGCACAATCCGGCCAAGACCTGTTGGATCCTTTTTAATCAAAGTCGCAAAAGTTAAAGTACCTTTTGACTTTTGATGTTTCTGGTAAATTTTAAGGATTGTTCGTGGTTTGTAAAAAGCTGTATCGTCACCATAACAAACAGCAACTGTCGTTACATTTGGACTGACTTTGGTCAATCCTACTCTTGTGGCATCAGCAGTTCCTTTAGGTTCCTTCTGAATTACAAAAGTTGCATCAGAGACTATTCTTTTGACTTGATTAGCATTTTTGGGGTTGACGACGATAATAATTTGGGCTGGATTAACTGCTTTGAGAATTTGTGCGGTTCGCAGAATCATTGGTTTGCCGCCAATTTCATGCAAGACTTTTGATTTTTGGGATCTGAGCCGCCTGCCAACACCGGCTGCCAGAACAATTACCGCAAAATCAGCTTTGTTTTGTACCACTTTTTAATCTCCTTTTTAAGGCCTTTTTAACAGCGGAAAACTCATCCCAAGGATACTCCGTTTTGCCAAAACACATACTTTTTTCATGACTTTTGCCAAAAGTAGCCACAATATCATTTTTTTGGGCCAGTTTATTAATTGCAAAATCGATTGCTTTTGCCCTGTCAGGAATAATGATATACCCAGGCGCTGTGAACCGTGAACTGTGAGCCGTGAACTCCCGTGCTCCCGCTTTTCGGCAACCCTGGGCGATTTGGCGGGCAATATCCTCTACTTTTTCTGTTCGTGGATCCTCGGCGGTGATAACTGTATAGTCGGCCAGCCTTGCCGAAATCTGGCCCATCAGTGACCTTTTGCTGCGGTCCCTTTCGCCTGCCGCCCCAAAAAC
>CAZBJS010000021.1:1561-3449 GCA_964492295.1 uncultured Gammaproteobacteria bacterium | reverse complement strand
CGGGTGAAATTCCCCAATAGTTGAAAAGTTCTTTTGATATTTCAAAAAATGTTGGAGCGGCGGTTTCCGAGCCGAAGGGGGATGATGATGGCTCGGTGAAGCGCGCCAGCATGACGAATTTTGGATCATCGGCTGGTGCAAATCCGACAAAGCTGGCGATGGTTTTTTCTGGATCATAGTGACCGGCGATCGGAATTTGAGCAGTGCCGGTTTTGCCGGCAATCCGATAACCTTTCGGAGCAAAAACTCGCGCCTCGCCCCGCTCGACAGCATTAACCATCATCTCGGTTATTTGTGAAGCGGTTTTGGCGCTAATGACTTGTCGTTCCTGGGGCCGATTTTCCTCCTCATCGTTTCCCTCCTTTATTTTTACAACCACTTGTGGACTGATGAGCTTTCCACCATTGGCAATTGCCCCTACAGCTTGAATCATCTGAATTGGGGTCAGCGCAATTCCCTGGCCGAAAGAGGCGGTGGCCAAGTCAATCGGCCGCCACTCGTCCTTTTCTCGAAGATTACCGGGAGTTTCCTCTTGAAGGTCAATGCCCGTTAATTTGCCGAATCCAAATTTGGCGATGTAATCATAAAGTCTATCGATGCCTAACTTTTCGGCAACATAGGTCATACCAACATTATCCGAATGTTCAATGATTTCGGTCATTGTCGAGTTTGGATAATATTTTTTGTTCCAAGTGGAAATTTCAAAACCACCAATTTGTCTTGGACCCACACACACTGGGCATTGATCTTTTGGCTCCAGGAGAGAAAGGTCAAGAACAGCCGACATGGCAACGATTTTAAAGACTGAACCGGGCTCAAACGTGTCGGCAACGGCCGGATTTTTATAGAGCTTTTCATCGTATTCCAGCCTTAAAGCCGAATTATAAGTTGGATAAGTAGCCATCGCCAGAATTTGGCCGTTTTTGGGATTGGCTACGATTACGGTGCCTTCTTTAGCGCCGTATTTTTCGACGGCAAGCCTCAATTTTTCCTCAACAATAAACTGAACAGTTCGATCAAGTGAAAGATAAAGTGATGCTCCCTTTTGGGGAGGAATTCGCCGATACCTACCAACCAGAATTGGTAAGCCATAGGGATCCTGCTCCTGTCCTAACCTGCCGGTCTTACCTCGCAGCTTTCTATCCCAAAAACCTTCCAGCCCAAAATAGCCAGTATCCCTACCAAACTTATCGAAACCGACAAATCCTAAAAGCTGAGCAGCCATTGAAGCCTCCGGATAAAATCTCTTTTCGTCACTTTCAAATCCCAACCCACTAATGCCGATTTTCTCAATTTTTCCCTTAACCTCAAGAGGTACCTTTCTGGCAAGCTGAACCCAGTACAATTTTTTGTTGGAAAGTTTGGCGGCAAGTTCTTCTTCCTTTTTTCTAACCTCTCCATCTTTGGCCTCTTGATCTTCCCTGGCAAGCTGGGCAGCTGCCGTCGCATACTTTTCTGAAATCAAATATGGCGCCAAAAGTTTGGCAATTTCCTGCGGGTTTTTTCTAAGCTCATTCGGTTTGCCATAAATTAAAAACGCTTCCTGGTTTGTAACCAAAGGAAAGTTGTCAGACGCATAAATTTCACCTCGTGATGCCGGAATTTCACTTTCCGAAAGGTAATCGGCGGGACCCGAGGCAATTTTGGCGATAAACTGCCAATAAAAAAGACGCAAAATAATCAAAATGGCCACAATAATGGCAATAATCTGAAAAATTTTAATTCTGTCCATGAATTGGCAAGAACAAGTCTCCAATTTTTAGTCTAACAAAATTTAGGGAGTAATAATTTTAGATGGTTTCCCAAAACCGAGTTCGTAAGCTTTCCTGGAAATTGTAACAAACGATGACTCCTTGGCAATTTCGGTTTTTAAAATGTTATTATTCTG